>JANYFS010000052.1 GCA_025359705.1 Deinococcales bacterium
AATCCCAATCCGCTCGAGGCCAGCCATGCCACGTTCAGTTGCCAAGTGAGCGCATCTGGGCTGAGCAGTGGTTGACCGCGCAGGGCTTGAACGATAACCAGTAAGGTGATGCCCAAATAAGAAGCAGCGGCAATCCAAATCACTCGAGTCTGGGTGAGGGTGGGCAAGCCCAAACGCAACAGCAAAAAGGCCAACAGGGGCAGCACTTGCAGGGCGTGCATTCCCACAAAATGCCCAATTCTCAAATCGCCACCTTGGGTACTCCAACCCAGCACAGGTAGTCCCGCGCCGCCGTCGGGCAGACCAACAGTGTGTCCACCCATAACATTGATGTGTTGGCCCGCTTTTAAAAGGGTCATCTGTGCCGAGTTAGGAACCGTCATTAGAAAGGCTTCTGCCATACCCAAAGCACTGATCAACAAACCCAAGCGCACCGCCCACATCAACGCTGGATTGCTCATCTTTTGGCGCAAAAACATCACCGAAGTAGCAAGGTGGGCCATAAAAAGAATACTGATCGAAATACCCATCGTGGAAAAGACAGCACTGTCGAAAGAAGTGGTCTGATTAAAATGCGAGGTCGTTCCACGAACCACTTGGAGGGCAATTAAAAAATACTCCAGCCCCAACATCAGTGTGACCACCCAACCCATAATCCGAACCCAATTTTTACGCCCCTCGAGCAGACTGAGCATCCATAACAAAGTAAAACTATAAATACTACCGCTGATGGCGAATTTGAGCGGCTTCATCCAAATCGGTGCGCCCGTTAGGTAACGCGCATCCAAAAAAATTCCCGCAAAAAAGAAAATTCCCATTGCAATAGTGAATAGCACAGACCAGAACAGTGGGCGATGGGTGGTTTGGAGTCGGCTAAAAGCGGCGGGCAGATTAAGCATGATGTTCTCCTTTTAAAACTCGAGTGGGAAGGTAGCTCGAGCGTAATACAACCCCTCGAGCATGTCTTGATTCTTTGGGATGAGTTCTTTGGGATGAGGCCCGAAAAGTAAAAGGCTCGAGCAGATCTGGGTAGCGCTTGGTTATTTCTATTTTTCAACTTAACAGTGTTAAGTTAGGCAGAAAAAAAATTAGGGTTGGGGTCGAGCCAAGAGACCCGTTAAATTTCTGGCCCACGACACGTCATTGATGGCTCGAGCCTGTTCTGGGGTGATTTGGCCTGTGGAAATTTGCAGCGCCACAATGCCGTGAACATCGGCCCAGAGCAGTGCGGTATACACCTCGAGTGGATATGGGGCCAAAAATCCTTGCTCGAGTGCTTCGTGTACCGCAGCTTGCAAAACCGCAAAAGAATCGACCACTGTATGAAGGTGTCCCTCGAGCTTTTGAAACATCATTTCGCTGCGCTGCATGAACATCAGGCGGTAGTGTACGGGGTGGCTCAGGCCAAACTCGAGGTAGGCTTGTCCAATCAAACGCAAACGCTCGAGCGGAGTGGTTCCTGCGTCGTAACCCGCTTGCAGCATCTGCCCGAACTCCCTAAAACCTTCAAAAACGACGTGTAACAACAGATCATCTTTATCCTTGAAGTACAGATAAATGGTAGTCGGCGAATATCCGACCTCTTCGGCAACTTGGCGCAACGAAAATTGCTCGTAACCGCCGCCCGCCTCAAACAAACGAACCGCAGCCTGCAAAATCAGCGCCCGAAGATCGGTTTTTTGTTGTTCCCGACGCTCGAGGCTTTTTTGTTGGGTACGCTTTTGGCGCGTGACCACTTGGTTCATGCCTATACTTTACTTTACGGTGTTAAGTAAGTCAAGTGGGCTGGGTGAACCTCAGAAAAACTTGGGGAAACTTGGGGGAACTTGGGACAAGCCTCCCGCTCGAGGGGATTAAAATGGCGTTATGCGTTACCGTTGGGTACTTTTTTTGACGCTTTTCGGGCCATCCCTACTGCTCGAGCGGGCTTCAGCCCACGAGCCGCTGAATATTCAAAGCGGTTCACTCAATGCTGGAGCGCAGGTTTCGGTGTGGTTTTTTATGGGGATTTTTGGCCTAATTTTACTGGGAAGTTTGGGGGGTTTGATTTATAATCTGCTTCCCAATAAGGGTTCCTCGAGCCAGACTTTAACAGATACATCACTAAATACATCACGCACATCATTATCTCATAAACGATCACAGACTTCACAGGTCTCCCCTACCCGAAAAAACAATTGGACGTTTGCTTTTGGACTGCTCAGTGTGGCCTCGAGCCTGATTTTGCTTTTGGGAGCCTCGAGTGTATTTACCACTGCGCCCTTGGTTCCTCAAGCAGTTTTGTATCCAGAGGGTTGGCAAATCAGTTATGGGCGCGGCGCACTCGAGCGGGGAATCGTGACGGTTCCAGTCCAACGGCTTACGGTACTTCATCTGGCTGTGGCGCAGCAAAGCCAACAACTGAGTATTCCCAAATTGGGTTTAGCAGTCCTGATCAAACCAGGCAAGGGCCAAGAAGTCACCTTTTCGGCTCCTGATGTAGGCGAGTTCCGCTCGAGTGTAACCCCCTTTTTAACCATTCGGGCGCTCAGTTTGGCGGATTATCAGAAATTTGAAGCCAATCATTAAAGCTCGAGGTTCATCGCTTCATCTGGAATCAGCACCTCAGTAACACCCTCGAGTAAACTGAAATCATGTCCATGCATTCTACTCCCATGCGTTCTACTCCCATGCGTTCTAATTTTGCTCGAGCGGGAATGATTTTAAGTGCCACACTGCTGCTCTCGAGCTGTGGGTTTTCGCTTCCCACCAACATCAATTTGAACATTACTCCCAAACCCGATCCAATCATTGTTCCAGATCCCAAGCCAGATCCCAAGCCAGATCCAGATCCCAAGCCCGACCCACAAACCCTGACCCCGCGACCTGTGGGTTCGCCCGATGTGGTGATTTTGGGAGTTTCGGGGCGCTGTTCGGAGTGTACGCCCCCCCAAGACAATTGGGATTATTTGGGAACCAACAATTGGGGAACTTTGGCGGGCATTACCGATGCTTTTAAACAATTGGGCAAAACTGTAGAAGTGCATAGCTACTCATCTTACCTCAGCAACCACACTTCCAATGATCGCAATGCCATTGCAGCGGGCCGCCAAAATCAAGAAGGATTTTTACAGCTCGAGGCCCAGTACAAAACCATCTACGAAAATTGGATCAAAAATCGCAGTAACCCCACGGCGATTGTATTGGTAGGGCATTCGCACGGAGTCAACTGGACACACCAATTGGCTCGAGCTTATCCACAAAACCACTTTGCTTATCTCATTGATTTTGACGGCATTACTTTGGTTTGGGAATCGGACTATAAAACTGCTTTTGATAGTTACCTTAGCCAGCAAGAAACAAATCCTTGGCTTATTGCCATGAATAAAGTGGCAAGTGTTTATGCTATAGGCAGTTTAAATTACGATGTCAAAGATGTGATTCCCAGCAATGTAGATACCAACCTCGAGTTACATAGTTTCAGCAATTTAATCAGTTTGCAATGCTATCTCAGTGATACAGTCAATAATATACGATATGATGGCACAAAAGGAAATATTTTCACCTATGTTAGTCCCAATGAGTGCCACAGTGAACTTGCTTTTGGCTATAACAAAGGAGTGGCTTGGGTTAAAAGTAAAATTATCGAATTGGGAATTAGGTAAATCATAATTATTATATCACTCGAGGGGAAATAGCCTTTGGCTCTCTTCTTAGTTTTGACTACATCAACATGGGCATGTATGGACTAACATTTTTTCAAATTAAACATAAAGATGTCTTACATCTCATTTTTTCCACCTCAGATTCTTTATGCTCGAGCCATGACCACTTTACCCAAAGCCAGTTTGCTTGCCATTTTCGCCCACCCCGACGACGAAGCCTTCTCGAGCGGAGGAACCTTAGCCCACTATGCGGCTTTGGGGGTCGAGGTGCATTTGATCAGCAGCACCAGAGGCGAAATTGGGAAAATTACCGATCCAGAGCTGGGCGAGGTACTGGATGTGGGGGCATTTCGGGAAGAGGAACTGAAAAAGGCGTGCTTGGCACTGGGAATTCATCCACCTATTTTTTTGGGCTATCACGATTCGGGGCGCGGTGATCGCTTGCAGGTGAATAACCCCTTGGCTTCGATCAATGCCGATCCACTCGAGCTAGAAGGCAAAATCCTCGAGGTGATTGAGCGCTTACAGCCCCAAGTCTTGCTGAGCTTCGACCCACACGGAGGCTACGGGCATCCCGACCATTTGGTGATTCAGCGTGCGGCTTTGGGGGCATTTTTCCGCAGCAGCGTCCCACAGCGGTTGTTTTACACCTCGAGGTCACACAGCGACATGCAAAATATGGTCGAGCGCTCCCAAGCTGCCAGTGGCAACAAAGGGGTTTTTGAATCGCTCGATGCAAAAATCTATGGTGTACCAGACAATACCATTGCGGTAGATATGGATGTGCATCCCCACCTCGAGCAAAAATACAAGGCGGTTTATGCCCACCGCTCTCAGGTGGGGCCAAGCTCGAGCTTTGCCAGCATGACCAAAGAAACGTTTGAGCAGTTTCTGGGCCGCGAAACCTTCAGCATTGGTGGCTCGAGGGGAGCCATTCCCAACTATCCCCTCAAAGGGTTTTTTGAGGGGTTGGGATTGGGGGTGGATTAGCGCATTTGCCAGAGTTTAGTCGAAATAACAAACGGACAAATCACCTCACTCGAGAAATGATTTGTCCGTTTGTTACACAATAATTTTTACAAAACTCAAAACTCAAAACGGATAACTGTCCTAGCGAACCTTGGCCCCAGCAGGTAGCTCGAGGCTCGAGCCGATCAGGTCAAGGTTTCCGCTCGAGTCTTCGGCGGCGAGGATCATGCCGTAGCTGATCACCCCGCGCAACTTGACCGGTTTCAGGTTGGCAACCACCACCACGCGGCGGCCCACCAGGTCTGCGGGGCTAAACCATTTGCGAATCCCCGAAACGATGGTGCGGGGTTCGGCCTCGCCCAAGTCTACGGTCAGTTTGAACAGTTTATCGGCTTTGGGAATTTCTTCGACGGTCAAAACCAAACCGATTCGCAGATCCACTTTGGCAAAATCGTCGATGGAGATTTCCTCGAGCTTGGGTTCTTTGGGTTCTTCTAGTTTGGTTTCTGGTTTGATTTCGGTAAGCATTTTAACAGGAGTTTCGGCAACTGCCACAGGCTCGAGCTTGGGAAACAGTACCTCTCCGCCGCGCAATTCCAAACCCGCAGGAGCCAAACCCCAAGCAGGCTCGAGGGTATAGCTTTGTTCCAAACCCAGTTGCAGACGCAGGTCTTTCATTTTTTGCGGCAACACAGGCTCGAGCAGCACGCTCGCCACCCGAATACCCTCGATCACAGTGTACAGCACGGTGTCCAGCTCTTGGCTTTTGTCGGGGCTTTTTGCCAGCAACCAGGGCTGTTTTTCGGCAATGTAGCGGTTCAGGTCGCGCACAAATTCCATGCTGGCTTCGATGGCCTGTGAAATTTTGACTTCCCTTGCCAGTTTTAAAACCTCTAACGGTAACTCGAGGGCGCGTTTTTGAATGCCTTGTTCACGCTCGCCCAGTTCATGTGCGGCGGGCAAAACCCCAGCGCGGTACTTTTGCACCATACTGACCGAGCGGGCCAGCAGGTTGCCCAAATCGTTGGCAAGGTCGGAATTCAGCCTACGCTCGATAATCGCGTCGCTGATGATGCCGTCCACCCCAAAGCTGATCTCGCGCAGCAGGGCATAGCGCAGGGTTTCAGGGCCGAACTTTTCGGCAGCCAGCAGCGGGTCTACCCCGTTGCCCAAAGATTTGCTCATTTTGCGACCATCATGACCGAAGATATAGCCCGAAACATTCAGCCGCTGGTAGACCTCGAGGCCCATACTTTTCAGCATAGTGGGCCAAAAAATCGCGTGGGCCTTCAAAATATCTTTGCCAATCAAATGCCAAGCCACCGGCCAAAAAGTGGTGTATTTTTCGCTCTCAAACGGCTCGAGGGCCGAAACATAACTCAGCAACGCATCAAACCAGACATAGGTGACGTGCTTGCTATCCCAAGGCAATTCAATGCCCCACGAAACCCGCTCTTTGGGCCTGGAGATGGACAGATCCCCCAAATCCTCCTCGAGCATTTTTAGCACTTCGTTGGCGTAGCCTGCGGGCTGGATAAAGTCGGGGTGGCTTTTGATGTGATCGACTAGCCACTCGCGGTATTTGCTCATGCGGAAATAATAGTTTCCCTCTTTTCGCAGTTCGGGCGGCACGTTGTCTTCGGGCAGCTTGCCGTCTACCAGTTCTTTTTCGGTGACAAAGCGCTCTTGGCCCACCGAATACAGCCCCTCGTATTCGGCAAAATAAATGTCTCCCGTGGCGTAAACCTTCTCCAGCATGGCTTGCACAAATTTTTTGTGCGCGGGATCGGTGGTTCGCACAAAACCGTCGTAGGCCACCCCCAAACTGGCCCAGACTTTTTGAAAAGATTGGCTGATCGCATCGGTGAAGGCTTGGGGTTGAAAACCTGCGGCTTGCGCGGCCCGCACCACTTTTTCGCCGTGTTCGTCGGTTCCTGTGAGGAAAAAAGCGTTGTAGCCCGACAGTCGGTGATAGTTGGTCAGGGTGTCTGCCATAGCAGTGGCGTAGGCATGTCCGATGTGTGGCTGACCGTTGACATAGAAGATCGGGCTGGTGATGAAAAATGCTTTGGGGGTATTGGGGGTTTGGGTCATAGAGAAATCCTTTGGGTAGATCGCTGGCTCGAGCGCAAAAAAAAGAGCGCAATGATGCGCCCTCGAGTCTGTTTTTGTGCGTCACAGACACACTAGGCTCGAGGGGGAAGTTGCATCATCCATGTTTGCGTCCATGTTTGCATCCCTGCCTTCATAAAAAGAGTATAGCTTGAGGGGGAGCCTTTGCACAAGAATATCCAGTTAAAACGTACAAAAGGCTAAAGTTTGAAGGCTAAAATTTGAAGGTTAAAGGTTGCAAGTCTAAACACTGCATATTCTAAAATGTATCTTTGCTCGAGCGCAGATTACTTTTTGCTGGGGGTAGTGGTGACGATAGAAACTACTTTAGTCTTAAAGTCTTCGCCAACCCTCATAATGTACACTTGACTGGTCATTCTATCACCAAAGCTATTAAAATCAATGAATCCACTCAGTGCATCAGGCATTTGAACTTTGCGAATAGCACTTTGTACATCCAACCTCGAGGGGAATTTACCCCCGTTGGTCTTAATTGCTTGACGAATCCCCTCGAGTGCAACATTCATAGCGTCATAACCCAAGACACTATAGCTGGTTGGCTTGGCTTGCAAATACGTTTGATATTCGGCGGTCAACTTATCAACACCGTTTGTTGGGTAGGTTTCCACAGGGCCAACATAAGAAGCGTAATACATTCCCTTGGCATCACTCCCTGCCAAGATTAAGAAAAGCGGATCAGAAACCACCGAAGTCCCCATCACGTTAGCTTTAATTCCCGATTTACGCAAAACTGCCATAAACTTTGCACTGTTGTCATAACTCGAAAATCCCAAATGAATCATATCAGGCTGCAAGGTTTTGATTTTATTGAGCGTTCCTTCATACTTATTACCCATTGCATTGATTTGCGCCAGCACTTTTATGCCTCCGCTTTTCAAATTTTTAGCAATTGCCCGTGTTAAGTCTTTTCCATAGGTCGAACCATCGTCAATCAATACAATACTCTTGACCTTTAGCGCCTTATCCATAAATTGTGCAGCACTCGAGGCAATATTATCGTTCCGAGCCACAATGCGGTCTACATTCGCCATCGAACGATCCGTTAAGGCATCCTCGGAAGCACTTGGAGTAATGATCGCCAAGTTAGCAGAACGAAATGCGTTTGCAAGTACCAAGGTGACTTCAGATTTAAAGGAACCTATTGTTGCTATCACATCTTCGTCGTCCAACAGCAACTTGGCTTGTTCTTTGGCGACTTTAGCCGATAGTTGGTCATCTTTAAAACTCAGTTGAAGGTCGAAACCCAAAGCCTTAAATTCTTTACGAGCCACAGCCGCAGCCACAAAAGCACCATCTCGCAAGTCTTTACCAATTTCAGAAACATTGCCCGAAATGGGCATCACCAATCCCACTTTGAGCGTCCGCAGATTCTGAGCAGAACCCACAGTTAGCGAGGCAAATAGCAGGGTGCTTAAGATGTAGTGCGTAGCGCGGTTTGCATTCATAGATAAACCTCGGGAGAATTGAGACGTAAGACCGTATTTTCGGAAAGATGTATAACGGTATACTGCTCTGTTTTTACTGATTTTCACGAACTGATATTGATTCACCTGTTTACTTTGCCAGCCTTGACTTAACAAGATTTTAAACGATGCTAACGATGCTAACGATGCTAGGGTGTTTTGGGTTTTTGGGAAACTCGGTTATGCAAGAAATACCACAGTCCTAACAAAACTAAAGCACCCAAACCCGATGTCCAAGCCACCAAACTCTGAATAAACCAAATGGTACGTCTTTGCCAAGGATAGATCTGGTGTTCACTTAGGTAACTTTGTGAAACCAGCCAAGCACCTTCCTCACTTTTACCCTCGAGAAACGCCTTGGGATCACCAATTAGGTAGTAAGCGGCTTTACCTATGGGTGTTCCTGGGCTACTGTCTCCAAATAACACACTTGCTCCTGTGGGTGCGGGTTGGATAATTTGCACATACTTTGCATCTTTGACCAGATAAAATGCAACGGCCCAACTGAGTATAAAAATCGCAGCCCCCAAAAAAGCAAGGTTTCTCAGCCAAGACCATGACCGAACCTTTGCCTTTTCGTTAGATATTGTTCCGCTTGGGTCCAAAATAGCCACCCTCCAAAACACTCGAGCAGAATCGTTAAACTCGAGAAACAGGGAAATAAAACACCGCTCAAAAATACCACTACGGGTTATTGGTAGCAATCGCCTTAAGCGTAATATTGACCGTATTGTTGACACGGCCTACCGAAATTGCCGGGTGGGTAATACCGAAATCAGACAATTTTATATTAAATTTGGTTGTCAAGGCGATCACATCCCCTTTAAGCCCCAGAGATTTGGTAGTGGCATTGGCAGAGTTGTAGCGCAACGTCACTCGAGCGGTAATCGGTTTGGTTTGACCGCTCATGCTCAAGTTTCCCTTAACACTATAAATATCTTTACCCAAACTGCGTACTGCGGTAACTTGAAACTTGATCTCAGGTACGGCATCAAAGTTGAACCAGAGTTTAGAGCGCATCTCTTCATCGCGCAAATCCACCCCCGTAGTGATGTCTTTACCGCTCACAATCAGGGTTCCCGAACCTGTTTTGCTGTCTTGATCAAAAATCAGGTTGCCCGAAACTTGGTTGGTGCGACCCGTAAAGTTTTCAAAATCGGTTTCGCTTTCCACCGTAGCAATATTGAGGTTTTTGAATTCGGTGGCAACACGGTATTGCGTGGGTAAAGCACCCGCATACGAACTCAAACCCAACAGAGCCAAAATAAAACCAGCGTATCTCTTATTGTACATGTGTGACCTCAGGTGTGGCCTTGATGGGCGGAAAGGTTTTGGGGATACTCGAGGGAAAGCGTTTTACAGAAGATCGAATGAACTGAGCGTGCGGGTTGTTACCCCCAGTGTAATAGAAAATGAGTGTACTTGACTAGAGATTAAAATAACCTACATATAGCTCACATTTATCAGAGGTGTTTTTGCACCTTAAAATCGTTCTGAAGCAGATGTGCGTTGTGTGTCTTGAGGATGATCACAAATACAGCATTTTCCTCAATTGTGCAGAATATTTAAGCACCTCAAATCTGGATTTGGCTTTGGATTCTGCGTGCTGGGCGGGTTTTAAACCCGCCCCTACTTAATTTTTTTCTATGGTCTCGAGTGTTATGGTCTCGAGTGCTTAGCCTTTGATTTCTACCGAGTAAGGAATCCGCAACTGGATTCTTTCGCGCAGCACGGGAGCCAGCCACTCGAGCATTCCCTCACCTTCTTTGGGCAAAACCATTTGCTTAGGAACATCCACCATCCAGTGTCCTGCGCCGTAGGGCAAACCCGCCAGCTCTTTGGCTTTTTCGATGCCCCGCTCGAGGGTTCCAAGTTCGTCGATCAGACCCCGCTCGAGGGCATCCGTTCCCGTCCAGATGCGGCCCCGCCCCAATTCGTTGACCCGCTCTTTGCTCAGCTTGCGACCCTCCGCAACCCTCGAGATAAAGCGGTCATAGATCTCGTTCATATCCCGCTCGAGCAAGGCACGGCGCTCGGTTCCCAAAGGCTTGTGGGTGTCGTAGAGATCGGCGTAGGGTGAGGTTTTAACCGTTTCGGCATTGAAACCGTATTGGGCATCGAATAGCTCGAGGTTGAGTTTGCCCGTGACCACGCCAATCGAACCGGTGATGGTGGTGGGCGCAGCAATCACATGGTGGGCGTGGGTCAATACATAGTAGCCCCCCGAGGCGGCGACTGCGCCCATCACGGCGACAACGGGTTTTTTCTGGGCAATGCGCTTGACTTCGCGTCCGATCAGATCGGAGGCGAGGGCCGAACCGCCCCCCGAATTGACAAAAAAGACGATAGCTTTGCTGCTTTCGTCCTCTTCGGCAAGCCGCAGCGCCCGAATCAGCGATTCGGAACCCGCTTGGCTGTTGCCACCCATGATCGGCAAACCGCCACGGCGGGAATTGCCCACCACAATATCCCCCTCGAGCGCCACCACTGCCACCCTCGAAATCCCCTCGAGCAACGGCGCAGTGATGAATTTGAAGGCTTCGGAGTAGGGGCGGTGCATTTCGCCCAATAGTTCATCTTCGTAGGCCACACGGTCCAGCAGACCTGCGGCTTTGGCAGCGTGGGCGCTGGAAATCCCGCCCTCGAGCAAGGTTTTAACCGCTTCTGGAGCAATTTTGCGGGACTGGGACACCTCGGCACAAAAAGTCTCCAGCAGGCTTGCCATCAGGCGCTCGAGCTGTTCGCGTTGGTGGGTGGTCATTTCTTGTTGGGTGAAGGTGGAGGTGGCGCTTTTATATTCTCGAATAGCCAGCGACTCGAGTTCGATGCCGAATTTGCCCAGTGCATCGCGCATATAGGTCTGGGTGATTGATAGGCCGTACAAATTCAGCTCGGCACTTTCGGGGGCGCTAAGTTGCTGTGCGCTGGAAAACGCAAAATAGCTTTTCATATCCGCCGAGTGGAACAGCGCATAGGTCGCTTTGGTCTGGCCCAATTTGGCGATGGCTCGGCGCACACTATAGGCTTTAGTCCAATCCAGCTCGAGCGCACTCACCCGAAAAATTACGCCTTTCAGCCAATCACACCTCGAGAGCAGCTCGAGTTTAGCCTCGAGGTCTTCTAGGGTTTCGGCACGGTTAAACAGAATATCGGGGAATTTGCGTGGGCTGAATTGGGCGTAACTCCCGCCCAGCTCGAGAACCACAAAAGCGGGTTTTTCCCCTGTGGCAAGCTGCGCGGCCCAATTTTGTAGCCGCAAAGCAGTGTTGGAAAGTAAATGTTCCAAACGTGCTTTTTGCATTTGGGTGTTGGCAGATTTGATTGATTTGGCAGATTTGGCGCTCTGGCTGGCTTGACTCATAGGGTGATTATAAAAAATGCTTGGATGTGGATTGTAGCTTGGATGCGGATTGCAGTTCATTCTGCCCCTACCACACATAAAGATCCTTAGCTTGAGGGTGTGCATTGCTGCTGGGCGTAAACCGAATTTTTCCAACATTTCCCAATGCTCATTCCCATTTGCAAATGTGTTTTTGCAGATGTGTTAAGGTAGCCCTCGAGCGCAACCAAACAAACGTTAGGGGGTTTTTATCCACACCATTTCTCTGCAAGACATCGAGGCCGCTGCACAGGTGGTTTACCGCGAATTCCAAGCCACTCCACAATACTGCTGGGCAGGGTTGAGCCAGCGCTTAGGCGCGGATTGCTGGGTGAAACACGAGAACCATACCCCCGTAGGAGCCTTTAAAATTCGCGGTGGCCTGACCTATTTTGAGGGTTTGCGGCAGCGTGGCGAACTTCCCCTCGAGGTGATCACTGCCACGCGGGGCAACCACGGGCAAAGCGTGGGCTGGGCGGCACGGGCGCATAATGTGCAAAGTACCATTGTAGTTCCGCTGTGCAACAGCCAAGAAAAAAACCGTGCCATGCGTGCTTTGGGTTCGGAAGTCCTCGAGGTTGGGGAGGATTTTCAGGCCAGCCGTGAATATGCCATGCACCTGGCCGCCCTGCGCCAAGCCCATATGGTTCCCAGTTTTCACCCCGATTTGTTGCTGGGAGTCAGTACCTATTGGTGGGAATTTTTCAAAGCGGTTCCTGCCCTCGAGGTGGTGTATGTGCCAATTGGTTTGGGTTCGGGGATTTGCTCAGCAATTCTTGCCAAAGAAGCCCTAGGGCATTCGGTGCAGATTGTGGGCGTGGTCAGCGAGTTGGCACCTACCTACGCCGATTCGCTCGAGGCGGGCCATGTGGTGGAACGCGCGGTCAGTACCCAAATTGCCGATGGTATGGCGGTACGCATTGCTGATGCAGGGGCACTCGAGCGGATGACGGGGCAGATCAGCCACATCGTTAAAGTCAGCGATGCTGAGGTTCGGGCTGCCATGCGAGCCATTTACCAAGACACCCACAATGTTGCCGAAGGTGCAGGAGCTGCCAGTTTTGCCGCTGCAATGCAAGAATGCGAACAGCTCGAGGGGAAAGTCGTGGGAACCACGCTGTGCGGGGGCAATGTGGACGCTCGAGTGTTTGCCGAGGTACTGCTCGAGGTTTAAAAGTTTGAGGTGAATCCCGCAGGATCCACCTCAACTCACCTGATTTTCTGGCCTGATCTTCTAAACGCCTGGACATCACCGAAACTGTTCACGCCCCAGACCGTGCCACATGGCGGGACTGGCTCGAGCGCAATCACACCACCGCTCGAGAGATTTGGTTGCTCAAAGATAAAACTACGCATAATATCCTCTACTTAGAGGCGGTGGAAGAGGCGCTGTGTTTTGGTTGGATCGACGGCATCGTCAAAACCATCGATCCCGACCATGCTGCACAGCGTTTTACCCCACGTCGGCCCAAAAGTAACTGGACAGAACTGAACAAAGAGCGAATGCGGAGGCTGATTGATGCAGGGAAAATGACCGCAGCGGGTCTGAAATGCGCTCCAGATTTATCTCTCGAAGGGTTTAGCATTGCCCCAGATATTTTGGCGGCTTTGCAAACTGATCCACAGGTTTGGGCCAACTTTTCGGCCTTTCCAGGCTTGTACCAACGGGTGCGAATCAATTATCTCGAGGATGCCCGCAAAAAACCCGCCGAATTTGCGGCAAGGCTCGAGAAGTTGCTGCAAATGACGGCACAAAATAAACAATTTGGTGGCGCAGAAGCACGGGGGATGTAATTTTTTTGGTCTACCTCGAGTTATCTTGAGCTGTTTTCCCGTACCCACATAGCACAATGGTTATGCAAAACCCCACCCAACTCCCGCCAAGAATCGCTCGAGGTTTTGAGCATTTCTTCGGCCTCAAGCAGTGTAACCCTATAGTTGGAACCACTTTCCAGCCGCACTCGAGCGATTCGCAATTCAGCCCATTCCAGCAATTGTTCTGGGCTGATCCGCTCGAGCCACATGGTTTTGACTTCCAGACCTGCCCGCCGTGCCTCGAGTGCCAAATCACGGTGGGTTGCTGCCACAATGCTGGCTTTTTGCCGCGCCGCGTTCGCCAGTGCTAACCAAAGCAAAGGCGCGGGAATGCGGTCTGCTTCGTCCCAATAGGCAATCGGCTGCACAGGGGGCATCGTCCAGCGTGATGTCCAATGTGGGCCATAGTAGCGGTAAACCCCGCCCGTTTGGGCCAGCCAATGCTGCAAATGCGAAGATTTGCCCGCACCCTTGACCCCCAAAATCTGCCAAAAAATTCCCGCACCCACAGGTGGCGCATCGCTCGAGCCACGATCCACCCACACTCGAGCTTCAACTGCGCCCACCTCGAGCAAAAAGGGGTTGCGCTCGAGTCCCACACCGCGGTACGGGTCGGGGGAATCCAGACCCACCCGAAATTCTTGCACCTCGAGCAAGGCATTTTGGTTCCACACCTCGAGCTGCCAAATCATCCGAAAAAGTGCGCCATCATAACTGGCTTGGACACCGTGAGGCAAAGAAAATTCCCACCCTCGAGCGCCCTGCTCCAGACCTTGCTCGAGCAGGATTTGGCGTTCCGCATCACCCCGCCCTTCGGTGCGCCAAAGTACCCGAATGGTCACGGGAAAAGGGTATGGCTCGAGCTGAAGATTCCACTGGTTGGGCTGGGTTCGCTCGAGGGAAATCACAATGAAGTCTTCACTCTACAGTTAAAACAAAGCGGCTATCGCTGAGATCGAAATCGGTAATTTGCGATGATATTTGGACTTGCCACTCGATCCAACTTTCAATGTAGGCTTGATTATTACCCCCTCGAGCGGGCAAGGTGGCAGGAAGATGGTTGGGTAAAACCACCCAATTTGACCCTTGAATAGCAATTGCTCCAGCAGATAATGATGTGGGTGATAAGTCTTCAGTCCAAAGTGTATGATGCGTATAAGAAGAGCTGGTTCCAGTTCCTGTACGGGTGACTTCGCTACAGCTTACGCGCCAATACAATGTACCCATAATGGGTAAAGATTTATTCCAGCGTAGCTCTCGAAAAAAACTGAATTCGGTTATATCTCCGCGCTTTAAAATTGAAGATTTTAATATTAACTTAGTGTTTTTGGTTTTTAAAATTGTATTCCATTTTAGCATTGATTCTCCTCGTGCAACTAAATATATTAGATATAAAATAGTATTCCAAAACAATAGTTGAAATAGTCTATATATGTTAAAGGTAAATTTTGTGACTAATTCTACTATCATAAATGTAATTCCACTCAAATCAGTGAGAAAAACACAAATTGCAAGAAAAATAGTGAAAGAACCCTTATAAGCCGCATCCCGTATAGCAAATGTGCCATTGCTCTGGGATCGTACTCGAGTAGGTCTAGAATTTTCTATTGGGGAATAAGGTTTTAGCGCCATGCGTTTCTCCTATTTGACAAACAATCATTGTGAATTGCTTGAATTTAAAGACTCAAGGGAAATCATTTTACCTGCAATACAAATCTGCTTTCAGGTATATCAAAACTTGGAATAATGGGGGCAATTTGTACCTGCCACTCCACCCAGTTGCGCATTTTGGGATTTGACCTCGAGCGGGGTGTGATTATTGCCTCGAGGGTGGCAGGAAATTGGGTGGGCAATGTTGCAACAATTTGACTTTGTAGAGACTGCGCTCCAGTTGTAACTCGGGTAGGGGTAAATTCTTGTAACCACAATACCCGATGTGAAATCGACTCATCGGTTCCTATTTCAGTTGCGGTCACTTCGGCACAGGTGAGTCTCCAAACGATTGACCCAGAATCTGTAAGGGAAGTATTGCCTTTTAATTTTTGCGAGAAAGCCAATTCTATGGGCAAGCCTCGAGTGATGGGAGACGTTTTCAAAAAGAGTTCTGGAGAATCCAATTGACGATATTTTATAAGCGTAGGCCAAAATCGGTACAAAAGAGCAAAGAATACTAAAGTGGGAATCAGAGATATAATTACAGAGAAAAGTGTAAATATAATATCTTTTTGCCAAAAATTGATCAGAGCAAATGGATAAAATAGGAATAACATCAAAAGTAACGCAGAGGCGGCTATGCCTAAACGTCTGACCTTATATAGATTCGAGTTATCTCTAAACAAAAACCCGTTAGGGGTTGATTTAGCTTTGGAAACGGGAATATTAGTATAAGGTTTGTAAGGTTTCAGCGACATATCCCATTTTACTTTGGGAACTGTCAGGCTCGTGTCAAGAAAAGGTCAGCACCCCTCGAGGGGAACCAATCGAAAATCACAATTTAAACTGATACCCCACACTAAACTTAGTGTTTTGCAAATTCCCTACCACACTTTCCACCCCAATTTGTAGGCTCGAGTGAGCATCTAGGTTCAAATTGACCGAATAGGACGGTCTGGCACTCCATAAATCCAGACCTTGCAAGGGGGTGGAAACCCGAAAAGTTAGACGACCATCTGGAGTGTTGTATTGGGCATTGAGCAAACCTTTTCCTGTTAAATCCACGTTATATTGCAAATAAAAGTCCCGTGTTAGGTAGGTTCCCACCGTAAAGCCCACATTGATATTTTCGTTGGTTTTGAGATCCAAAATATTGGTATTGATCTTGAATTCGCTTAGGCCCAAGGTTTTGGCAATTCCCCGCTCGAGTTCGCCCAAAAAGAACACGTTCAGCGCAGTTTTAACCGCAGATTGCCCCAGACCCACCGAAACATTGCTGAGGTTATCGCCGTTTAGGTTGTCGGTTCCCAGCACCACCAGGGTGTAGAGCTTGGCTTGATCCACCGTGCCACCGCTAAAGAGTTCGGGATACTGGGTTTTGAGTGTGGGGTTTAAGCCCAGTACCGTCTCGAGCTGAAGTTTTTTCTCGAGGATGCCCGTTTTGCTGTCCAAAGCATCCACAAAAATGCCCGTCAGATCCACCAATACCTCGAGGGGTTGGCCTTTGTACGGTACATTTCCTTTTGCCGCAAGGTGGATTTTGGGATAGGCTCCGTCAGCAGGGTTGAACAGGATTTCGGTTTTGGAAGTGTCCAAATCGAAAGCATTTTCCCGCAAAAAGACCTTACCCCGCAGCGGACTGAGTTTACCCGCGAGCTGTGGATTCGTGCCACTGCCACTGAGGATCAGATTGCCACCGAACTCGCCGCGTGCCAAAATTTCGTCCAGGAATAGGCCACCCCGCGCATTCAAGGTGACATTTTGAAAATCCAGCAAATCCAAAATGGTGGCTTTGGAAACCGTAACCTCGGTTTGCGCTCGAGGGAAGGTGGTTTGTGATTCGGGTAGCGGGCTAATAAAGGTTTTGGGGGTAGTTTGATTACTGGTTTGATCTTTTCCATCGTCGGGGGTGGGAACACTACCTACGAGATAGTTGATAATATCCACATTTCCGCCCACCACATAGCGCGAACCCACTTTGCTAAAGGTTCCTTTGACATTTAAGTTGCTTTGTTTGGCATACAAACTGGGCATTACAGGGGTGATGTTTTGGCCTTCCACCTTCAGCTCGAGGGCGGGAAACAGCTCACCATCCACACTCAGTTTTCCGCCTTGCAGCGCATTGCTCGAGAGGACATACCGCTTTCCATCTTGGCGCAAGGTAGCATCAATCTGCTCGAGGGGGCCGAAATTTTGCACGGTTAGGTTGCCTTTGAGGGTTGCCAGCAGTTCTTCCAAGGCACCATTTTGGATTTTCCCTCCTAGCTCGAGGGTGGTACTCCCCTCCAGCACGCCTTTGGGCTGCAATTGGGCCGAAATTTGTACCCTACTTTGCTGCAAGCTTCCTGAAATACGGGGAATGGTAAAATCCAGCCCCGACAACTGTCCTTGCAAGGTATTGCCCTCGAGGGTGATTTGCGGCGCATCGAAGGTTCCGCCCACCTGCATATTCAGGCTGCCCCGCAAACTGGGCTTGAGGTCTTTGAGCGCGGGAATCAGGGCCAAAATCGGGGTGAAGGTGGTATCGCTGAAATTGGCCTTCAGATCGGTTTTGTCGGGGCTGTATTCACCCTCGATATGCCAGCGCCCCGCGCCGCCCAAGTCGATACTGGGAATCCGAATGATCCCTTTTTGGTACTCGAGCTGCCCCGTTCCCTTGAGGGTTTTGCCATCGCTCGAGGAGAGGGTTAGCCGCTCGGCAACCGCTTGGGCTTGACCGCCCAGCAAATCATCCAAACGCCCACGGTAGCGAGCAATGCCTGTGGCAGTGGCCCGACCAGGCAATGGGCCACTATAGGCTCCGACTAAGGCGTGCAGCGGAGCCTGTTGCAGATCGAAGCGCACGTTCAGCAGGCCATCGG
>JANYFS010000053.1 GCA_025359705.1 Deinococcales bacterium
GGAAAAACTAGCTGAAGAGCAATGAATCTCTGAGAGGGTAGCCTTAATGCGGGGTCAGTTTCTCATAAGGCAAGGGAAAAGCTCGAGGGCGAGCGGGTGGGACTCGAGGGTAAGAGCGTAAGAAAAAGATTGGATGGCTCGAGGTTTTTAACGAATAACCCATCACTCACAACAAATGCCGATGCTCGCTCAACATGCAGCGGTCTTGCACTACGCCAATCCCTTGCTCGAGCAGTTTTTCGGCAAATATCGCGTTGCGGATGCCCAGTTGCAGCCAGACCCAGCGGGGTCGCTGATGCATGGTCAAAATATCCTCGAGGTGTTCATTGACCCGCTCGGAGCGGCGAAAAATTTCCACCACATCGACGTATTCTTGGATTTCTTTCAAGGTGTGAACCGCGCGAACTCCCCAAAAGCTCTCTTTGCGGTTAGCCAAACTGGGATTGACTGGAATGATGCGGTATCCCCGACGTTGCAAATATTCGGGAACGTAGTGGGCAGGTTTGGTGACATCGGGATGAAAGCCGACCACTGCAATGGTTTTAGTTTGTTTGAGCAATTCGGCAATCTGCTTGGGGTCGGTCAACTCGTGCATGGAAGCTCCTGATGTACCTGCCTGCCTCGCTGATTCAATCATGAATACAGGTTAAAAGTACAGGATGAGAACAAGTGATTCTTTGTCCAAAGTGCTGAGTGTGTAAGTGGTGGGTGTGTAAGTGTTTGGTGCTTACTTCAGCTCGAGGAAGGCGTGCTTGGCGGCCTCGAGGGTCTGCTCGAGTTCCAAATCTCCATGAGCCGCACTGACAAAAATGCTTTCAAACTGACTGGGCGACCAATAAATTCCCCGCTCGAGCAAACCATGAAACCACTTGGCAAAGCGAGCGGTGTCGGATTTGGCGGCATCTTGGTAATTGGTAATTGGAGCGGGGGCAAAAAAGGCGGTCATCATCGAGCCAATTTGGTTGATCTGCAAGGGGATTCCTGCACTATGGGCCAACTC
The DNA here is from genome assembly GCA_025359705.1 of Deinococcales bacterium. Lineage (GTDB taxonomy): Bacteria > Deinococcota > Deinococci > Deinococcales > Deinococcaceae > JACMOA01. The sequence goes on from JANYFS010000053.1 coordinate 1,001, forward strand.
GAGCAAGCCAGAAGCCAGTTTTTGAGTGTAGCCCTCGAGCTGGGTGTACAGCTTGGGATTGTTGTTTAACTGGGTTAGGGTGGCGATGCCTGCCGCCATTGCCAGCGGGTTGCCACTGAGGGTTCCCGCTTGGTAAACAGGCCCTTGGGGGCTAACAAAATCCATGATCTCGGCGCGTCCACCGTATGCGCCCACCGGCAAACCCCCACCGATGATCTTGCCCCAGCAGCTTAAATCTGGCTCGAGGGCTAGAAGTTGGGTGGCTCCTCCGCTCGAGAGGCGAAACCCGGTCATCACTTCGTCGGCAATTAAAACAATGCCGTGGGTTTTGGCGGCGTGCAGTGCGGCAACAAATTCGCTCGAGGGGATTAAAACTCCGCTGTTTCCCACCACTGCCTCAAAAATGATCGCGGCAATTTCGGAACCCCACGCCGCCAGCAATTGATTGAGCGCCGCAGCGTCGTTGTATTCCGAAACCAAGGTCAGCGCGGCATATTCGGGCGGAACTCCTGCGCTCGAGGGAGCGCTTTGGCCCAAATTCGCCTCTAGGGTCATCATCCCGCTGCCCGCCTCCACCAGCAGGCCGTCGGCATGTCCATGATAGTTACCCCGAAACTTAACAATCAATTTACGGCCCGTAAAACCCCGCGCTAGCCGCAGAGCGCTCATGGTAGCTTCGGTTCCTGAACTGACAAAACGCACTTTTTGCGCCCCTGTCATTTGCGTGACCAAACGGGCCAAATCCAGCTCGAGCGCATTGGGCGCACCAAAACTGGTTCCCCGCTCGAGGGCAGTGGCAATGGCTTCCCGCACTTTGGGGTGGTTATGCCCCAAAATCATCGGCCCCCACGAGCCAATGTAGTCGATTAAAACGTTGCCATCGACATCGTGCAGGTACGCGCCCGCTGCGCTCGAGATAAAACGCGGGGTTCCGCCCACCGATTTGAAAGCTCGCACAGGCGAATTCACCCCGCCAGGGATCAGATCTTTGGAAGCGGTAAAAAGACGTTCGGACTCGAGGGTATTGGGTGTGGAAGTAGGTTGGGACACAGCGCTTATTTTACAGCTTGGCGGGTTAAAACCAAATTTCCCTCAAAGTGTGCCAAGGCCACTTATCACTATACCGTCCAGACGGTATAGTGACTTATGCCCGATCCCGATACCCGAACCCAATTGCTCGAGGCGGCAAGTCAATTGCTGCGGCGCGAAGGGGCTTTGGCCCTGACCCTCGAGCGAGTGGCCCGTGAAGCCAAGTTCAGCAAAGGCGGCCTGCTCTATCATTTTCCCAACAAAGAAGCCTTGTTGCGGGGCGTGCTGCACTACCACCTCGAGCAGTTTGAACAGGCGCTCGAGGGCCAAATGCAGCAGCACCGCATCACTTTTGCCCAAGCCTATGTGCGGCTCGGTTCTTATGACGGCAGCCAAGGTTTGGCCTTGGGATTTGTGGCGGTGATCATTTTGCATCCCCCGCTTTTGGTGGAGCTGCAACAGACCTGGAACGCTTGGAATGCCAGGGCCAGCCAAACTGGAGAACGCATCGCCCTGCTTGCCACCGATGGTTTGTGGTGGGCTTCCTTGCTGGGTTTGGAATTGCCCGATCCCCTCGAGCAGCACAAGATTTTAGAACGCCTCGAGGGTTTAGCGCTCGAGGGTTCGGGAACAATTATGAATGTGGAGGAATTATGAATATTGGCTGGCTCTATCTAACCATTGCCATCACTTCGGAAGTGATCGGCTCGATGGGCCTAAAGGCTTCGCAGGGCTTTAGTAAAACACTGCCCTCTATTATTGTAGGCGTGGGTTATACCTCTGCTTTCTATTTTCTCAGCTTGACCCTCAAGACTTTACCGCTCAGTTTGGCTTATGCAGTGTGGGCGGGCTTAGGAACCGCCCTGATTGCCATTTTGGGGGTGCTGTTTTTCAAGGAACACCTCGGTATTACAGCTTGGCTGGGCTTGGTTTTGATCATTGTGGGTGTGGTCTTACTCAACTTGTCAGGGGCCAAACATTAGCCGCGATCTTGGGGCATTGCGTGGTTTTTTTTGGTTTACCGATAGCGCTTTTGTGCTGTATTGGTTGACAACTGCCTTGCACTGGATCCCCCCCGAGTATGCCTTCAAAAATTACACCGATCCCGTGTTGGTGGCCTGGAATTGGTCTTTTTTGCCGCTGGATCTGCTGATCAGCGCCACAGGTTTTTATACCCTTCGGCTGCTCGAGCGCCATCCACAACAGGCTCGAGGGTGGGCTACCATTTCTTTGACCCTCACTGTGGTGGCGGGGCTAAATGCGGTCAGTTTCTGGTTTTTGCGTCACGATTTTGATCTGGTGTGGTGGTTGCCTAATCTCTACTTGGTGATCTATCCTTTTATTTTCTTACCCCGATTGCTCTCCCTAAAATCCCAGTTATTATCCTAAAGCGGTTATCCATTATTCGTTTTTTATTAAAATAACCTGAATTCGGGATAAGCACGCGGCTCGAGTTGCGAAGCTATTTGGAACCAAATTTGAGTTAAAAATGGAGCTATTTCGCTCGAAATCATCCAGAAATCCAAGAAATTTGCGTCCAAAAACAGAAAATTTGCTTTAGAGTTCGCAAATAACTTTAAACCGAATTCAGGTTATCTAGTTATTCAATAAATATGAAATATGTTTTACTTTTTTGGCCTTGAATACTGCAAAAGATCAATTTAGCAATGGCCTTACGCTTGTAGACTTTTACTCCACGAGTCTAGTGTTGGGTTCCCCACTACAGTGTGAATGTTGAAACAACCTATGGTGATAAAATCCCCAACCCCGCTTGAGCCTCCCATCATCTTCGAGTGAAAACCCTTAAAATCTCAGAACAACAATCACTTACAGCTCGAGAGTATATAACAAAAGCGAAAGATCATAAATGGAAGTCATAATAACTAACTGATGTTACGCACCTAGAAAATTCAAAATAAGTAATTATGGGTAAAATATTGTAAATAAAATAGATATCTAGTA
>JANYFS010000056.1 GCA_025359705.1 Deinococcales bacterium
CATCCCAAGGTTAGTGCGGTCACGGGTTCTCAAGACCTCGAGGGGGTGATGAAGGCCATTCACGAGCTGATTCCGCCCGATCAGAACCCCTTCACCAGCCTGCTGCCCATGCCGCCGCAAGGGGTCAAATTGACCCCGCGCCACTATAGCTATCTCAAAATTGCCGAAGGCTGCAACCATACCTGCTCGTTTTGCATCATTCCCAAATTGCGCGGCCTGCAAGCCTCGAGGGACGCGGGCGAGCTGCTCTACGAAGCCTACCGCCTGATTGCCACAGGAACCAAAGAGCTGCTGGTGATTTCCCAAGACTCGAGCGCGTACGGCGTAGACCTTCGCCACCGCGAAAGCGAATTCCAAGGCCAGCAAGTCGCGGCCCATCTGCTCGAGCTGTGCAGTCGTTTGGGGGATATGGGGGCTTGGGTGCGTTTGCATTATGTCTACCCCTACCCACACGTAGACAAATTGGTGGAACTGATGGCCCAAGGCAAGGTTTTGCCCTATTTGGATGTGCCACTGCAACATGCCAGCCCCAAAATCCTGCGGGCCATGCGCCGCCCAGGGGCCAGCAAGCTTGCCGAAGACGGCTCGAGAACCTCCACCCAGCTCGAGACGATTGTGCGCTGGCGCAGCATTTGCCCCGAAATCATTTTGCGCTCCACCTTTATTGTGGGCTTTCCTGGCGAAACCGAAGATGACTTCGAGCTGCTGCTCGAGTTTTTGCGCGAAGCCCGCCTAGACCGGGTGGGAGCCTTTACCTATTCGGAAGTGGAAGGCGCGGATGCCAATGCTTTGGGCGATCACGTTCCCGAAGAAATTAAAGAACAGCGGCTGGCCCGCCTGATGGAAGTGCAACAGCAGATCTCCCTCGAGAAGATGCAGGCCAAAATTGGCAGCATTATTGAAGTGATCATTGACGATTACAATGAGCTACCAGGGCAATTGATCGGACGCAGCAAAGCCGATGCCCCCAGCATTGATGGTAACGTGTATTGTGTGTACGGGCAGCACGCAGAAGGATCAGGTAAAAAGATTGCCCCCTCGAGCGTAAAAATTGGGGATATTGTGCGGGTTTTGGTAGAAGATGCCGACGAATACGACCTCTACGGCGAAGTTCTCGAGGTATTGACTTGGAAACCCAATGTACCTTTGATCGGTCATTTTGGACACTGAATACTTACTAAATATTTAGCCAGTCTCCCGAAGCTACAGTGTTATGACCCTCTCTCACCCTTTAGTTTCACGTTTCGTTTAAGCTATACCCATATGTGATACGTACCAAAAATCCTCATGGATTATTGGTGATGGCGGGTTTAGGATGCGTCAGTTCAAAGTCAGACACAATCAAGATAATAGGCTCAGTTCAGGATTCTGCGCTTAACTAGCCCAGAACACCGGAAGGAGAAAAGCAAAATGAAGCGCGGCATCATCAATCTCGGTATCATGCTTGGTACCCTCTTGGCTTTGGGCCAAGCCTCTGCGGGCTTGGATATCAAGGTCGTTCATCCTACCTCCCTCGAGATTGTGGGGTACGGCGAAGTGAGCACCACCAATCAAAATAAATTCACCATGAAGCTGCTCGAGGACTATAGCGGCCCTGTTGAAGTGTTAATTGTCGATACCGACAGCAAAGACTTTTTTCAGTACAAGGGAACCGTGGATAAAAATATCCTCTCGATTGCCTTCCCCACAGGTAATCAAAACCTCAAAGCCTATATTTTGGCAAAAGGTCTCGAGTTCAAACAGTTTTTGGTTGCCAAACAGAATTTGGCGCTGCCAAAATCCAAGTAAGGTATGATCAGACTCTCCCAGCCCAGATCATGCCTTACTCACAACCTAAACATCTTTGGACGGTATTTTAAGAATGGCTCGAGCTTTCGGGCCATTCCTACGTTTGGGCTAGGTTAGTTCTGAAGTTGGTTTTAAGTTCGGCTTGAAATCTGGCTTAAGTTTGCTCCAAACGCTGCACCCCACAACACACGCATTTTTTTGAAAGGAACCCTTATGCTACCTCACCTTCTTGTGGTTGAAGACGATACCGGACTAAACCGACTGCTCACCGAGCATTTGGGCGAAAAATACCAAGTCTCGAGCGCCCAAAATTTGGCTCAGGCTCAAAAAGTGATTGGCGAGCGGCTGCCCCAAATGGTGCTGCTGGATTTAAACTTGCCTGACGGCGATGGCATTGACTTTATGCGCCAGCTCCGCAGCTATACCACCGTTCCCGTGTTGATGATCACCGCGCGGGGCCGTGTGGAAGAGCGGGTACAGGGCTTGGATTCGGGGGCCGATGACTATTTGGTCAAACCTTTTTCGCTGGATGAACTGGACGCTCGAGTTAAGGCGTTGCTGCGCCGCTCCTCTTCGGGGGAAAGCCAGATCATCAATATGGCAGATACCCAGCTCAATACCTCTTCGCTGACCCTGAGTGTGGGCGAAAAGCATTTTCAACTGACTGAACATGAGGCCCGTATCCTCGAGGTGATGATGCGAACCCCTGGGCGGGTGTTTTCTCGAGCGGATTTGGAAGAAAAGTTGTATGGCTGGCAAACCCCCATGTCCAATTCCATCGAAGTTCGGGTTTCGCAGTTGCGGAAAAAGCTGATCCAAGCAGGTTCTACCCTGAATATTCGTACCATTCGCGGTGTGGGTTACACCTTACCTAACTAACCCCACTCGAGAGATGAGCAACGCGCCTTTGGACATCCAAAACCCTCGAGATACCCAAACCCCTGCCTTCCCTGCGCTCGAGGGAAGGCATTTTTTGCCCAATACCAGTCTGCGCCTGCGCTTGGCCCTGACCTATACTGGGTTGGCAGTTTTGTCGGTGCTTTTGGTCGGTTTTGTGATCACCTTTTTCTTGAAAGGGGCCATCGACCAACAGTTTGAAGACCGTTTAAAGGCAAGAGCAGACAACATTGCATTGAATTTGAATAATCCCGCAGTCGGATTAGGCGTTAGCAATCCACTCAGCGAGGAAGTAGGTTTGTATCAGTTTGCAAGTACCAAAGGACAAGTAAGGGGTAGTTCGCCACAACTTAGTGAAATTAAAACTTTGTTGCCGATTGGTTCGCTCACCCTTAAAGGCGTGTCTTTTCGCGCAGTAGAACGTGATTATTTGATTCGTGGCGAGAAACTGGGACGTATTTGGATCGGCTTACCTGTAGATAACCTGATGTCCATTCAAAAAACTGCCCTGCAATACTTGCTATGGGGGGCTTTACTTACGGGCATCATCACTTTTTTGGTGGGCTTGCTGGTGGGACGGCGGGCGCTGATCGGTATCTCTCGAGCGGCATTCGAGGCCAGCCAGATCGAACCCAATAGCAAAGAACTGCTCGAGACTCCTGTGCGCCGCGACGAACTGTTTAAACTGGTTTCGGCAATCAATGCGCTGCTGACCCGCATTTGGGATCAAAAGGATTTTGAGAACCGTTTTATTGGGCAGGTGGCCCACGAGTTGGGCGCACCGCTGACCTCGATTCAGGGTTTTATTCAACGGGCGCAAACCAAAAACAACGCCAGCCAAACCCCCTCGAGTGAGATCAACCATGCCCTCGAGCAAGCGGGCAAAGTCTCGAGCGAGCTGCATTTTGTGGCCCAAGATTTGATGCAACTGGCTCGTGGGCGCTCCGAAATCACCTTGGCCCTGCACCTGCTGGGGGCGCACAATTTGCAAGAACGGCTCGAGCGTTTGGTGCAGGGGGTGGAATTTAGCGGCAATTGGAATGCCTACGTGCTGTGCGACCCAGACCGTTTGGTGCAGGCGCTGCGGAACCTGTTGGCAAATGCTAGGCGTGCCGCCAGCAATGCGGGCTGGGTGGGCCTCGAGCTACGCAGCACCCCCGAATTTTTACTGTTTATTGTGCGCGACAGCGGCCCAGGGTTGCCTCCAGGAGCCGAGAAAAAGATCTTTGAAGCCTTTTTCTCCCGCTCGAGCAGTTCGGGTTTGGGCCTGAGTGTAGCGACCCAAATTGCCACCCTGCACGGCGGAAATCTGACCGCCCGCAACCATCCCGAAGGTGGAGCCGAATTCACCCTATCTTTGCCGCAACCCTTTGAGGAAGAGGAAGATGCGGATTTTGACGAGGAATATAACGAAGCAGTTTTGGCGCTCGAGGGGAAGGCCGTGCCGCATCCGTCGAATTGATTTGATTTTTTGCTCGAGGGTGTCCCAGAAGGCAAGAGAGTAAGAAAAAGATTGTGTGGCTCGAGATTTTACATTTTTTACGAACAACGAAAAACGAACCACAAAAATCAATACAGAATCTTTTCAACTCTTGCCCTCGTACTGAACTTTGGTCATGAACACCCTCGAGGTAAAACACACCAAACCATGAATCCCAATTTTCCATCTGATCCTGATTCTGTCCCCTGCGCCTATTGTGGCGGCCCCATTGCGCCTTCCGACCCCTGTTGTAAAACGTGTGGTGCGCCGATTATCCCCAATGTCTCCAGTCCCTCGAGCGAACCCGTGGGCGACTTTTTGCCCAGTGGAACCTTGCTGCGCGGGGGCCAATACCGCCTCGAGCAAGGTTTGGGGCAGGGGGGTTTTGGCCTGACTTACCGCGCTTGGGACACGGGAATGCAAGCGCCTGTGGCAATCAAAGAGCTGTTCCCTAGTGGTTTGGTGCGGCGTAATGCCCAAGAGGTGACTTTAACCCCTGCCTTGAGCGTGCAGGATTACCAAAAACTGAAAGAACATGCTTGGAAAGAGGCGCGGTTGCTGTTTGATCTGCGGGATCAAGCCATTGTGCGCGGTCTGGCGGTGTGGGAAGAAAACAACACCGTGTATACCGCTATGGAATTCCTTGAGGGGGAAACTTTGGCCCAGCGCATCGCTCGAGTGCCGCTCGAGGAACCCGAAGCCCAAGCCATGTTGGAAAAACTGCTTTCGGCCCTCGAGAAATTGCACGCTACCCATTTACTGCACCGCGATCTCAAACCCGAAAACATCATCCTGACCCCGCAATATGGCCCCGTATTGATCGACTTTGGAACCGCCCTGACCTATGACACGGGTAAAACCCTGAACCTCACCTCGAGGCTGTTGACCCCGCATTACGCCCCCCTCGAGCAGTATGGTTCTCAGGTACGCCTGACCCCCGCCACCGATCTGTATGCTTTGGCGGCAACAATGTACCACGCCCTGTCTGGCATGGTTCCGCCCACCGCCGTAGACCGCTCGAGCGGGATTCCCATGCTGAACCTCAACGAGCTTCGCGCCTTAAAAAAACTGCCCCAACTTTCCATGCCCTTTGTGGCGGCCCTCGAGTCCGCTTTGGAACTGCGGATGGATCAACGCCCCCAAAGTGTGGCGGACTGGCTCGAGCGGTTGAATCCTCCTGTGTGGGATTTGAGCAGTGTGGCACTGCCCTCGAGTATGCCAAGTTTACCCGCCGCTTTACCCAAAGCACCGACCCTTATCCCCGATCCCGATGAATTTGCACTTCCATATAAAGATTACAAACCCTCTTTATCTGGTTCCGAATGGGAAGTTGATAAAGAGCAGGTTACAATTCCACAATGGTTCGTTATTTTAATTGTCGTGATTGGAGGATTTATTTTTTCAGCGTTTCTAACTGCGAATAGAAACCAAGCCTCCACCTACTACACAACTCCAGACCCAGTACCAGTACCCCAATCCATACCCGTACCAACTCCTACTCCAACTCCCATAACTCCAGCACCTGTTTCAGCACCAACTCCTGTAATTCCTGTTCCCTCGAGCCAAAACACAGCTCAAGAAAAACTCGAGGTACTTGTAGGCAAACTCAATGTGCGAAGCCTTCCCGATGCCAATTCACCCTTATTTTCGGGAGTACTTGTGAGCAGAGGAGAACGTTTACCCATTTTGCAAAAACAAGCGCTCTGGTGGAAAACGCAAACCAACACAGGACAAACGGGTTGGGTCTCGAGCCGTTTGGTGGCCCCCACCGAATCTACGGTGGATGCCGCCGAGTTGTTGCGGGTGACAACTTTGCTCGAGGAGGGAAGAACGGTACACCTCGAAAAAGGGGTGTACCGTTTGGATCACACTTTTTCTTTGTCCGATAACCTCGAGATTGTGGGCGCAGGGCGCGACCAAAGCTATCTGATTTTTGATCAAGCGGGTTCGGTTCTGGAATACAGCGGCGAAGGCCATTTGCATATTGCAAATCTGACCATCGCTCGAGTGGGGGGTTTTGCGGGCGCGGTGATTCGGGCCGATTCGGGAGCGATCACCCTCGAGAATGTGCGGGTGATCGGCGGCTTGGACCAAATAGACCAAATTCCAGCCAACTCGAGCGATAGTGATGAAGGCGACGGGCTTTCGCTGTACGGTGAGGCCCACGCAGCCATTCAAAACAGCGAATTTTTAGCCAATCAGTGGCGCGGAATCCATTTGCAAGACCAAGCCACCGCCACCCTGATCAACAGCCACCTCGAGTTTAATTCGGGCAGTGGTGCAGCCCTAAGTGGTACCAGCCAAATGAAATTCGAGAATAGCTCGAGCCTACAAAACGGGCTTTCGGGCCTTAAAGCCAGCGAAGAGGCCACCCTCGAGGTTGAAAGCAGCACCCTGAGCGATAACCGCGAGGGGGTTTACCTGGCGGATCAAGCCAAAGCCAGCCTACTTGGGGTGATCTGTCAAAGAAACCATGTGGGAAACTTTCACCTCGAGGCCAAAACAACACTCGAGGGAGCCAGTCCGTAGTGTCCGTGAGGTTTTGTGTGGGTTTTGGTTTTTGAACTGAACCAAAGCAATACTTTATTCAATATTTCTAAATCGTTTTCGATACTGTAAAGGAGATTGCTTACAGATACTTTGAAAGGAATGATAAAACTGACTGATGCTGCCAAAGCCAGACTCGAGGGCGACATCTAAAATGCTCAGCTCGCTGGTCAACAGTAAGCGTTGTGCATGAGCAATGCGCTGAGTGCATAGATACTCACCCAAAGTTAAACCAAGATTAGCTTTAAATAATGTGGCGGCATAACTTAAGCTCAAATTGACCTGATGGGCAATGATACGGGGGGTTATGGCCTCGAGGTAGTGATTGACTATAAACTGAGACATCTTTAAAGTTTTGGAATTCGAGATGATCTGTGGCTCGAAGGGCTGAACGTCGGATAGGTTGCTGTTGGATAGGTTGCTGTTGGATATGTGATGTGCCAGCCGAAGAAAAAACGCCTGTAATTCCAAATGCAGTGCCGCACGATTGAGGCTCGAGTGATGGTGCTGATCTTGCAACCACCGCGCAAAAAGCCCAGGCAGATCCAGGTGGGGTGTGCCGATTCCCAGCCCAGCCCCTGCCGAAAAAACCATCATTTCACCGAGTAGCCGTTGCACAAATTCAACGGGTAGATTCCAGGGCAAGACCTCCGCTAGCGGCAACGTGAGCCAAATCCAGCTCGAGTCGGGATGGCATTCCAGCAAACGGTGTGGAATTGCGCCCCACAGCAACACCAGATCCCCTTCTTGCACTTGAATGTGCTGGCCCTGACAGACATACCGTCCCGTTCCCCGAACTATAAAATTCAGCTCGAGGTCGTGGTGGCGGTGGGATTGGGTCATGGCTTGGGGCTGACCCGACCACATCTGAAATCCCAGTGGCTCGAGGTTCTGGATCTCGAGGTTGTGATGCGTGATGGGCTTAACAGTGCTGGTGACGGTGCTTTTGACAGTATTTGTGATGTTGCCCAAAATGGAACGCGGCATAATCTCAAAATACCAGAAAAATACCAGAATATCGAACAAGAAATCTTGAAACTTGTGCTATACACTCGAGGCATGTCTAAAGTTCAGATCTCGTTGGCGGATCATCCACCCTTACCCGCAGCCCAAAAACCCCTCAGCCCTCATCATCTGAGCGTCGAACAGATTTCGTTTTTTGATGAACATGGCTATTTGGTCTTAAAGCAATGGATTGTAGGTGAACTGCTCGAGCGCCTACAGCAGGCCAGCGCCCGCTGGATCGAGCATGGTGAACACCTACGGCGCAAGCAACTCGAGGGGCAAGCATTGAGCGAGGTGGAGCAGGAAACCCTGTCCGATCTGACTTTTGCCAAGCGGCCCAATGGTGAGGTGTTTTTCAGGGTCAACTATTTGCACAACAAAGGTGAGCCTGCCAGCCTCGAGCTATTGGGAAGCCCCCAAGTATTGGCGGTTGCCGAGTCCTTATGTGGGGTCAATTTTGTTCCCACCTACGAAAGTATGGTTTTTAAGATGGCAGGAGACGGCGAAAAAATCCCTTGGCACCAAGACGCAGTACATCGCCGCACATATCGGGTGTTCAATTTCGACCTTTATCTCGATCCATCTCGAGCGGGGGGTGGAGCCTTGCGGGTGGTTCCTCGTTCTCAAACTACGGTTCATGATGCGTGCCAGGTAGCGGAGCAATATGGTTGGGATTTGCCTGGCGTGGTGCAGGTCGAACTCGAGCCAGGGGATGTGCTGCTGCACGATGTGATGGTGCTGCACGGTAGCGAGCGAACCTTGGGAACCCAGTTGCGGCGCACCGTCTACTATGAATTTCGCGCCAGCGAAATGATTCTCGAGGAGGGGCCTTGGGATCAAGAATGGATCGAGCAACGATTGCACCTGCTGCCCCTAGCGCAAAAGTATTTTGCCCAAGCCTACCCCCACGCCACACCCTTTGAATGGAATGCCGCCCCCGAGTTTCGCCCCGCCAATTTGCCACAAGACCAAGAAACCCAACTGAAAGTGGCCCACAAATGGCATATGTCCGGTTCCTATTGCTCCGCCACTAGCGCATCCCTCGAGGTGGTGGAAAGGGCAATGGCTCGGCTCGAGCAATCGATTTAAAGTGAATGAACTGATTTTGTGAAGTGGTGTACTTGGCGCTCGAGGGCAAAACCATACCCCTGCTCAACACCACTAACCCAACCTAGCAAACGTCCGTTATACTAAACCCATGAGTTACAACATCACCATTGGCACAGTGGAACGCTCGCTGCCGATCATTCAGGTTGGCCCTACCAAATTCTTGCCCTTTATCGAACTGTTGGGCGATTTCGAGCTAACCAATGCGGTTGCCGACGAACTGGTCAAGATCATTCCCAGCGAAACCGAGATGATTTTTACCATGGAAACCTCGGGGGTGGCCTTGGGCCACGCGGTTGCCGAGCGGCTGAACCTGCCCTACAAAGTGGCCCGCCGTCACCGCCGCAGCACCATGCAAAACCCTTTAATTCAAGAGGTGGAAAGTTTCACCCTGGGCATCCACGACACCCTTTGGTTGGATCGCCGCCACGCCGACCAGATCCACGGCAAAAAAACCATTGTGCTTGCCGATGTGGTGGTTTCAGGTTCCACCAATGCTTCGCTAGCCCGCTTGGTCGAGCGTTCGGGTGGTACGGTATTGGGATTTTACGCAGGCTTTGTGCAAGGTACGCCTTCTATTCCAGTACAGTGTGTTTATCAATTGCCCGTAGAAATGCTCGAGTCGGCAACGGATTAGGTTTTAGAGCAGTTTTCAGTGATCTATTGTCTTCGTTAAGCGCGTGATTACACATACCCTGTCTCAGACGGACGAATCCTATTTTGAGCAACGTGATTGATCCGTTCACTATTCTGATAAATGCTCTAAAAACATCACATTAGTCTCGAGACACCCTCGAGACTAATTTAAATCCAAAATTATCCCACTCCCAGAGGGTTTTTGCTCGAGCGCTGCCGGTCATACCCTCGGAATAGGTTCCCTCGAGCGCCCCCAAAAACAGTGTGTTTCCCACTTTGACGGGCCAAATTTTTAAAACGGGCCGCAGCAAGGGCGAACCCGCCCAGATTTCTTTGTATTTGCCACCTCGCAAAGGGCGCAGCAAAAGCACATGGCTCGAGCGCCCCCCAGCGTCGTGGTTTAGCCCCACAGGATCGGAATGTTTTGGCCCCCACCGCGCAGTAGGCCAGCCCCGCCAAGGTCGCCACACTGCCAAGGCACATAGGGGCCGCCCCTCATTTTTGAGGTCGGCATAAAAGCTCGAGCGCACCAGCCAGGTTTTGGGCAGTTTTAGGCTGCTGCATGGGTCGGCAAAAGCTATTCCACACAGAAAAAGAAGACCAAAGAGAACTCGAGCTAG
>JANYFS010000588.1 GCA_025359705.1 Deinococcales bacterium
TATATATTTTGGATTAAATTTAGAGCCGCACTAACATAACAATTGTTTTTAAACTCGATACTAATCTATTCATATTTCAATAAAAAGATAGCTTTATTAGTTGGCCTGCCACTAGTTGCATTTATTTTTTCAAGCTTAATAATAGAATTAACATGCTCTAGGGATATAGGTAATAATGCGTGTAGCTATAGCTATCATAGTTCTATATTAATTGTGATTCATACTTTATTTTTTATTCCATTATTTGTGTACTTATTTATGGGATTGGAAAAATTTAAAAAATAATTTGCTTGTATTGTCTACTTTTTGCAGACCAGTTATGGATATTATCAAAAAGATATTACTCATAATTTTTTTAATCATAATAATGTACTTATTGCCATTTGGTGATAAAATCGAGCGAATTAGAAAAAAATAACGCAAGGCGTTGGACAACTCCCCTCGAGCCTTTAATCTTTTTTCACCCTTCGATCTTACCCTCTGAAAAGTACCTCATCCAGTAACAACAGAAACCCCTTCCCTTCCCTCGAGCCACTCCAAATACTTTTGCACCAGCTTTTGGCGGATTTAGAATGTGCTAAACTAGCCCAAATGTTTTCTCAGCTACCCATTACCCCACCCCAAAACTAAATCGGCAACCGCTGGCATTCATCCGCTAGCGGTTTTTATTTGCCCGATGCCCCCCTCGAGCGGGCTATATCAATCTTGTTTTGGGGAGAGAAAAATTATGGGATATGTCTATGTCATCATCGCCGCGACTCTGTGGGGCGGTTTAGGAATTTTAGGTAAAGCGGCCTTTAGCGTGGGTTTAAGCCCGCTCGTGGTGGCGTTTTGGCGGGCGGTTTTGGCGGGCAGTTTGTACACGGTTCACGCTGTGGTGACGAAAGCGACCTTCCCCAAGGGGCGCGACCTGTGGATCACTTTGGGCTTTGGGGTACTGGGGGTTAGTGTGTTTTATAGCAGCTACCAACTGGCGGTTAAAGCGGGTGGGGCCAGCCTTGCCAGTGTGCTGCTGTATACCGCGCCCGCTTTGGTGGCGCTCTACTCGAGCGTGTTTTACCACGAACGTTTGGGCGCTCGAGGCTGGAGCATGGTGCTGCTCACGGTGTGCGGGGTGGCTTTGATTTCCCTCTCGAGTGCCACACGTGGGGTCAATATCAACCAGACAGCGCTCTTTTGGGGCTTGCTCAGTGGCCTGACCTACGCGCTGTATTACCCGTATGGCAAAGCCTTTTTCTCGAGGTATGCGGCGGCAGCGCTGTACGCAGTAGCCTTACCCACTGGAGCGCTGGGCTTGCTGCCCTTGATCAGCTTTAGCCACAAATCCCCTGCCGCTTGGCTGTCGCTGGGTTTGATTGGGGTGTTCTCAACCTATTTGGCATATTTGGCCTACAGCGCAGGACTCAAGCGCCTCGAGGCGACACGGGCCAGTGTATTGGCTGCGCTCGAGCCTGTGGTGGCCTACGCTTTGGCCTTCGCCTTTTATGGAGAGCATTTCACCCCGCTGGGGCTTTTGGGCGCGGCTTTGGTACTGGGCGCAGCCCTCACCTCGAGCTTGAGTCCTGCGCCTAAAAAGCTAGAACCAACTTAAAACCAACTGCTTAAAATCCCCTCGAGCCAAGCTGCTCCCTGTCTGATTTGGCCTTGGCAAACAAACATCACAATAAGGCCCAAAATACTGCTCGAGGCACTGTAAGCCCGCATTTGATCGCCCAGTTTGCGCGGCATTAGGGCTGCCAGCATATGACCCCCATCAAAGGGGGGTAAAGGAATCAGGTTCAGAACAATTAGTAAACAATTCAGCGAAACGGTACGCTCTAAAACCAATTGCCACACTTCGCTCGAGGCCGTTGGCAAAAGCACCAGTGCAAGCAGTACCAAAACTAAGTTGCACACCACCCCCGCTACCGACACCACAAAATCTGACCAAGGATATTTATAAAGGTCGGGGCGGGTCATCACAGGTTTGGCATAACCAAAACCCACAAAAATAATCAAAGCCAAACCAAATAGGTCGATATGCCGAATGGGATTAAAACTCAACCGCCCTTGATTACGCGGGGTCGGATCTCCGCTCCATTCGGCAGTCCAGGCATGGCCCAATTCATGAAAAGTAAAAGCAACAATAATAATTGCCAAGTAAATCATCGCAACAGTAGGGTTACTTTGAAAAAGCTGAATCATTAGATTAAAAAGGCAGCAGGCTTAAAAGACCCTGCATTGCTCGAATAATGGGAAAAGCCAAATAGGAGAATGCCCCCGAGTAAGACAACGCAATAAAGAAAATAAAGATGACCAGTGGCCCCGCAGCCGCAATACGGTCTAGGGTTTGGCGGGTTTGAGTATTACCCACCGCGTATAAAGCACGACCACCATCCAAACCAGGTAAAGGGAAAATAAAAACCACGGCGTGAATCACCGAAGTATAGGCCGCAGCCACCAAACCACCCACCATGCTCGAGATTACGTTTGTACCACCAAACAATCCAATCACTTTAGCCAGAACCAACAGGATAAAAGCCCACACGATCAAAGCCAGCGGGCCAGACAACCAAACCTTTACCTCGTCCGCACCGCGACCCCGCAACATACTGCCCCGCAGTGGAATTGTGCGCGGTGTTCCAAAACCCACCAACAGATACCACAACAAAGAAAACAGATCAAAATGATATTGAGGTTCGGTGGAAGCCAAACCCGAGTTTTTAGCACTCGAGTCTCCAAAATACGCAGCAAGACGCGATTGCACCACATTATGCAAAACCAAACCAAACAGAAAGGAAGCGACCAAAACCACAAAAAGAAGTGGGTCGGACAATTGAGAAATGGGGCCTGAAAAATTCACGTATGTTCTCTCCT
The DNA here is from genome assembly GCA_025359705.1 of Deinococcales bacterium. Lineage (GTDB taxonomy): Bacteria > Deinococcota > Deinococci > Deinococcales > Deinococcaceae > JACMOA01. The sequence continues at coordinate 2,857 of JANYFS010000588.1, forward strand.
ATCGCCAACCCTCGAGCCAGCAGTGGTCTACAGATTAACCGTATCCAGCACTCTTGTGTAGGGGACTTATCTCACAAAAAAGGGGTTGCACTCGAGCGGAGCAAAAAAAACCAAACCAAAAAAATCAAAAATCTAAAAATCCAAAAAAGAGAGACGCACCCAAGCACGTCTCCCGTCAATTTTCTCTCGAGCTTTTCTCTCGAGCTTTTCTCTCAAGCTTTTCCCTCAAGGGTGATACAGATTATTTTTGTGGCTGGTAGTCCTCGAGGGTGACGGACAGGGTTTGCTCTTTGCCCTCTCGAGTGATTTTGAGTTGGAAGGTGTCGCCAAATTTGTTGGCAAACAAGGTTTTACGCAAATCGTCCACCGCAGTAATTTTAGTGTTGCCAATGCCGATCACCACATCACCGACCTTCAAACCCGCTTTTTCGGCAGGGCTTTTGGGGGCAACCGCCCGCACATAAATGCCTTCCTCGGGTAAGTTGTTGCCAAGCTGTTTGCGGGCTTTAGGCGCAATATTTGCCAAGTCTGCGGTTTGAATTCCCAAAGTGGGGCTACGCACCTCGCCACCCTTCTGAAGCTGGGCCAAGATGTTTTTGGCAACATTGATCGGGATGGCAAAACCTACCCCAGCATTTTGCGCCCCACCAAAGCGTCCCGAGGGCGCAAAAATTTGGGTGTTAATCCCAATCACTTCGCCGTTACTGTTCAGCAAAGGCCCGCCCGAATTTCCGGGGTTGATGGCTGCATCGGTTTGAATGGCATTTTGCGGCACACCGCGCATCCCTGTGGGGATTTCACGGTTGGTTGCCGAAACAATGCCTTCGGTCACAGTGAAATCCAGACCAAAGGGCGAACCCATCGCCAAAACCTTACGCCCCGTTTTCAGTAGGTCACTATCGCCCAACTTCATGGCCTTGATCTGATTTGCGGGAAAACCTTCCACCCGAATCAGGGCCAAATCGTAATCTGGAGCGGTTCCGATCACTTTGGCTTTGTACTCTTTTTTGTCGGAATGCACCTTGATGGTGATCGAGTCCGCACCCTCCACCACATGATAATTGGTTAAAATATCGCCCTTGTCACTGACGAAAAATCCTGATCCACTGCCCTGCTGAGGTTCGGCTTGCAAGTCATTTGGCAAGGTGCCGTTTCCACCAAATATACCCAAGGGATCGGTGCTGCCATCCGTACTGGCTTGCGGCTTGGTGATGGTACTGACAAACAGCACGCTATTTTGATTGTCTTCGGTGATCGTGATGGTGTTGCTTTCATTCTCGAGCAGAGCCTTTTTCTCGTTAAAGCTCGAGGGGGCAGGCGTTGCCGGAGCCATTGTGGAAGAAGTTTGGGCAAAACTAATGGGCAAAACGTCGCGCAGCACCGTAGCACCCAAAACCACACCCGTTACCAAAGCAAAAACGATTGCACTTCGCTTCATAAGTAAAACCTCCTAAAATATTCCCTCGAGCGGACTCGAGATGTGAGACGCTTGATTGAGATCAGATGCTCGAGACCAGATGCTCGAGACCCTAGCTGTTGTTTGACTGATATTCCCTCATATTTCGTCGGCCTGATCAATCCAGCCGAATCCAGCCGAATCCAGCCGAATCCAACCGAATCCAGCCGATCCATCTGCCTTGGTTTTATGCTATCCACCTGTCTGAAGGGCATGTTAAATCTAAAAATATGAGTGTATCGTGATCAAGTGATCTGCGTCTTGGTCTTGCGTTTTCACTCGAGTAATCGTAACAATTCTTGCTTTGGTACACCAAATTCTCTCGAGTGTGCTACCCATACCAGCGACTTAAATCTCTAACCCTGCCCTCTACCCCTTAGAGGACTCGAGCCTAGCCAAAGTTCCCTGATTTTTCATGATTTTGAGCTATAGATTTTGATTAGATTTTAGAAAAATGACAAACTCCTGAACCAAAGATCAAGACCGATCAGGGGTAATCAGAGATAAAAAAAGGTAAAAGAAGGCAAATTTTCACCTTAATCCCTAATTTTTTAAGGCATTTTATAGCGCCTCTCATGGGGCTTGGGTATAAACTTGTAACGATGAAATGGATTCCTCTTATTCTGCTCGGTAGTCTGAGTCTTGCTGCGTGCAACAGCGGATCTACCGATACCAGTTCTGGCACCGAATTATTACGGATCAATTATGCTTCGCCTCCAGCGGGTTTCAAGCAAGAACCCTACACCTTCCGTCTCGAGGCCACCACGGGTATTCAACCCCTGCAATACCGCATCTCGAGCGGAGAATTGCCCCCAGGGTTGCAGTTGGATGCCTCGAGCGGAAATATCAGTGGCACACCCAGCCAAAGTGGAAGTTTTTCTTTTGTGGTACGGGTCAGCGATGCCCGTTTATCCAGCGATACCAAAAATGTATCCATCTCCATCCAAGACCAACCCATTCCAACCCTGGCCCTCGAGGTTCCCGCTACCGAATTGCGAGGCACTTCCAAAGTTCCACTGCGGATTACTGGCGCTCGGAAAGTGGGGGCAGCACGGTTTTTATGGCAAGTTCCTGCGGGCATCACCGTCAATTCGGTACAGGGTGGAAGTGCCAGACCCCTACTGCTTTGGAGGCTTAAAGAAGGAGTCTTAACTCTGGACATGGGTTTCGCCGCCTCCCCTGCCAAGGATGATGTGGTGGCCTATTTAAACGTCACTACCAACAAACCCAACCGCCTGAGTGGAACATCAGGTTTTGAAGTGCGTTCACTCGAGGGAAAAGTGCTGAACAAACAAGCCCTTCCCGAGCCTGTCCCTGTGGTCGTTCCGCCACCTGGATTAACTCCTAAAGATCCTAAAGATCCTGTGACTCCTCCAACTACCACTGAACCTCCTAAAGATCCTGTGACTCCTCCAACCACCACTGAACCTCCTAAAGATCCTCAAGATCCTGTGATTCCTCCTGTCACTCCTCCAATTACCACTGAGCCTCCTAAAGATCCTGTGAGTCCTCCCGCTACTCCTCCAACCTCGAGCGGGGGTAGTAAATGAATTTGGTTCGTATGACCTCATCTCTATTGCTCCTCTCGAGCATATTAGGCTCGAGCGCATTTGCTACTACCATCACCCCACTCGATCTGAGCCAACAGGTTAAAAAGGCCGATCTTATTTTACATATCAAGATCAAACTAATTGATAAAGAAGTGGAGAACTTGAGTGATCTACCTTGGCAAACCTACGCTTTTGAAGTGGTCGAAACCTTGCTTGGTGATCCCAAAACCTTACCACCCAGCGATAACGAGAAATCGCAAGGTCTACCCACATTCTCGATTTTGGGGGGTGGAGATTTAACCCTCGAGGGAGCGCCTATTTTAAAACCTTTCAATGAAGAGAAAGGGCAAGAATGGTCTGGTGAATATATTATTATGCTGTATAAACCCCTCTCAAGCGATTTGGGTAAAAGTTATGATGATCCCATCATAGGGTTTAATCAAGGGGTATATATGGTACAAAACAACACCGTCTCCACTCTCGAGGGAAACCCGACCAAACTCGAGGATGCCGATAAAGATTTGAAAACCTTCAAGAATAAAATTATTACCTTGCGAGGTGGCAAATAATGACTTGGCATTCTAACTGGCATCTTAACGAGAATTCTAACTGGCATCTTAAAATACACCCCAATCTGATCGGTTTCATCAAAAAAAGCAGCACTCCTACATTTTCAAAGGGTGTTGTGGCTTTTGGTTTAATGGGTCTGATTGGGTTATCTGGTATGGGTCAAGCCGCCGAAGTGTATGCTAAGGCAGACGGAGCCATTCAGTTGGGATTATTGCAAGGTTTAAAAGCCTTCGAGCATAGTGGGATTGTGTTTAATTTGCAACCCCAAAACCCGCAAGCCGTGGTATTTAGTGCCAGTAAATTCCCCTTTAACCCCGATATTGGCAGCCGAACCTTGATCAATAAATCTGGAATCAAAGAAGTGCAAGTCAACCTCGAGGGGAAGGCTTTTGCGGTTGAAGATGTATGGCGATCCGAAGCCGCAAGGGTGTTAGGACTAGATGAGAGCATTTATTTAAAAAGTGTACGCACGGTCACTGATGCAGACCGCGCTCAAGTACGCGCCCGTTATAGCTCGAGTGGCGACCTGAACAGTGATGGGGTCGTAGATTTGAGTGATTTGGCAATTTTGGCAGGAAACTATGGTAAAAAAGGCCCAGGTCTGCGCGGCGACCTCAATAACGACGGCAAAGTGGACGGCGTGGATGTGGATTTGTTTAGCCAATTGTATACTTTCAAATAAAAAGCGAGGAAATATTAGTGAGCGAGGTAATATTAGTGAAAGCTAGTAATCCAAAGGTAAACGATGCGTGAATTATCCAACCCCAGTGATTTTCATAGTCTTCCTACCATCGATCTACAAGATTGGCTCAAGCTCGAGGGCTGGGTAGGTACCGGCGGCGAGGCCAAGGCGGTGATTCAGGGCGGCGAAGTGCAGGTGAACGGAGAACTCGAGACCCGTCGTCGCCGTAAATTGCGCCCCAATGACCGTGTGGCGTTTGCGGGTCAAGAAGCTATGGTGGTTTTTGAGGGTGATTTTTGACCACTCCTGACTCCACTTTTGATCCCACTTTTGATCCCACTTTTGACCTCGAGGGGTTGCTCGAGTGGCGAAAGCAAAAAGATCAATTTATGCTCGAGTCGCCCCATAGCCCGCTGTCCAACACCCAAAAAACCGACTTTGCGGGACTGAATTATTTTGAACCCGATCCCGAATATGCTTTTTCCCTCGAGCCTGTGGCTTATGCGGTACAAAGGGCTGTGCAAATTTCCACCTCGAGCGGGGAAACGCGCTGGTATGTGTGTTGGGGTGCGCTCGAGTTCGTTTTAGCGCAAGGTTCGGGGACATTGCAACTCTATTTGACAGAACCCCAAGAAAACCCAGAAACCTTTTTCATTCCCTTCAAAGACCGCTCGAGTGGCCCGCTCAGCTATGGCGCGGGCCGTTATGTGGATGCGCCTTTTCGAGGTGGGCGGGTGCTACTGGATTTTAACCGTGCCTATCACCCGTTTTGTGCCTATTCGCCAAACTATTCCTGCCCCTTACCCCCGCAGGAAAACTGGCTCGAGCTGGAGATTTTGGCGGGTGAGCGCAACTCTGCACTTCCCATCACTTAAAAATCTTGGCCCTTGCCACCACCAAAAAATAAACCCGAGTAGCCCCCGCCTCGAGCAATGCGTGTTCACAGGCTTTGAGGGTTTGCCCGCTGGTCAGCACATCGTCGATTAAAAGTACATTGCCCGAAACGTGACCCACTGCACTCGAGGGGACGGTAAAAGCTCCTGCCACATTGCGTTTGCGCTGTTCTTTGTCCAGTTTGG
>JANYFS010000176.1 GCA_025359705.1 Deinococcales bacterium
CGCAAAGCGAAAAAACGACAACATGGTGTATTTCCCCCGCAGGCTTCCCAGCGAAACCTGAAAACCATCTTTGTCGGGCAGCACAAAAAAAGGCGCAGGACTGCCTTCGGTCAAGCGCCCTCGAGGATCGTAGCGCACTTCGCGTTGCGGGTCCATCTCGATCAGGCCGCGTTTTTCCAGCTCGAGGATGCTTTTGGACATCTGATCCCAAGACCACTGCAAACGCTGCATCAGATCGCGCAGCAGCGGGGTTTCTCCCAACATGCCTATAATTTGGTATTCATTGGGGGTCAGGTCGTTCATCCGTGCGGCAAAGTCTCGAGGGTCGCTGGCAATCCTAAATTGCTGGAAAGGATCGAGATAGTGGCCCCCACTGGCCTCGAGTTCGTCGGCGCGGCGGGCCAAATCTAAAATCACCGACAGCAAATCGATGCCTGGGTCTAAAAATCCTGTGCTGGGAACATCAATGGCAAAGTCGAAACGGCCTTGTTGAAAGGAAAAGATCGGCAACAACCCCATCTCCACCCTCGAGCGCAGGGCTTTGATAATCAGTTCTGAGGGAACCTGAGCGCGGCTCAAGCGTTCGGCCCAGTTTTCTCCCTCCCCCTCGAGCTGGCTGCGTTCTACCCCCAAACCCGCCAGTACCTCGCCAAGACGTGGCGCAAAGGGGGTGAGAATTCTACCCACCCGACCATTTTTAAACAGCAGGCTGGTATTAAAACGGTTGTCGGCATAACTGAGGGACAAGACCCCATTTTTGCGGCCCATTTGAATCACGCCCAAAATCTCAGGCAAACTCAGTACCCCCAGCTCCCCTTGAAAGTTCTGGCTCAAACTTTGGCTTAACACGATTTCCTCAGCATGATTTCCTCAGCATGATTCCCCTAACCTGATTTACCCGACCTAACTTTTTTGGGAGGATGTTTACGAGCCTCGAGCCTTAAGGGTAGTTTTAGAGCTTGTTTCTCAGAATATAATTGTAACACTGAATATATTATTAAGAAACTACCTCGAGCAGGTCAGCAGGTCAGCCTAAACCCACCAATTGAGCGCTAACCTGCCACAACTGCTGCCGCAACACGGGATCTTTGGACAGCTCGAGGGGTTCGGCCTGATTACATTTGTCCAAATAGTATTTGCCCGTTACTGCACGCACTTCGGGTGAACTCGAGAGATAGACCGAGGTGCGTGCGCCTTGCTCGGGTTTGATCATCACGAGGTTGGCGGCCCAGCGCAGCGGATTGGGCATGGTGCGCCACAAGTTGGTGCCAATTACCCCCGGGTGTAAGCAGTTGGAAGTCACTGGGGTTCCCTCGAGCCTGCGGGCCAACTCGCCCGAGAACACTACGTTCATCAGTTTGGTATTGCAGTACGCCTGCCAACCTTTGGTGGGTGCGCCTGGGCGGTCATACTCGAGTTCATTTTGGAGATCCGAAAAGTTGATCTTACCTTGCATATGCGCCATCGAAGAAACCGTGACCACCCGACCTTGCTCGGATTTATGGAGTTGCTCGAGTAGCAAGTTGGTCAGCAGAAAGGGAGCCAAATGATTGACTGCCAACTGCATTTCGATGCCCTCATGGGTCATTTGGCGCAGTGCAGGAACCAATGCGGCATTGTTCAGCAATACATCCAAGCGCGGAAAGCGGTTGGTCACCTCGAGCGCCAACTTATGAATGTCGCTTTGCAGGGCCAGATCCGCCAACAACACATGGATATTGCTATTCCCCGACTTGGTTTTGGCTTCCTCGAGCGCTGCCAAACCTCTCGTTTTGTCTCGAGCCACCATCAGCACAGTTGCACCCATACGGGCCAGCCCAATCACGCTCGAGAGGCCAATTCCTGAGTTTCCACCCGTGACCAGCACAATTTTATCTTTCATTGTCGGGCCTTGGAGACCCGCGACTTTAGTCGTGGGAGGAAAAGACTCTGCTCCGTAGGGGCAATCATGGCTAAAGCATCTTGCTTTTTTCTACTCATATGCTTTATACTCCTCTTGTGAAGATCACCATAAGCGCAAAATTGAAGTTGCGACACACCCCAGAGCAGAAACTTGCTCTGGGGTGTGTCACTTTT
>JANYFS010000204.1 GCA_025359705.1 Deinococcales bacterium
TTTTTATACCACAGCAATATAAAAGCGACTCGATACCTCGAGCCGCTAAAACACATCAAATCACCCAAACCTTAACGCTCGAGCCTGATTTTAATTCTAAATATTCTCAGGCTCGAGGGCAATACCTATAGCACCGGGGCCAACGTGTGCGGCAATGACTGCACCTAAAGTAATCGTTCCCTTTTCAATAATAGGCAGGCCCACTAGTTCTGCACGGATTTGGGAAATGGTGGTTTCATCGCCGTCGCTTCGCATGTACATAATGCGGGTTTCACCGTTTTGTTGAATATAATTTTTGGTGTAGTTGATAATATCCTCGAGCATTTTGTTTTTGCCCCGCACCCTTGCGGCAGATTCCACCCGACCTTCAACGACCTGTAAAACGGGCTTGATCCCCAGCAGTCCACCAATCATGGCGGCGGCTCCACCAATGCGCCCGTTCAGTTTCAAATACTCGAGGGTATCTACCCCAAAGCGCAAGGAAATCTTGGCTTTTAGTCGCTCGAGGGTAGCCACAATATCGGTGAGGGTTTTGCCTGCGGCAATCAGTTCGCTGGCCCGCATCACCAGTAGGGCCAAGTTCCCTGTGGTGGTTAGCGAATCAATCACCGTGACTTTTCCGTTAAATTCTTTGGCAGCCAAGGCCGCACTGCCCACCGTACCAGACAGCTTGGAAGAAATATGCAGCGATAGCACCTGATCCGCACCCTCGAGCGCTTTGCGGTAGGCATCGCCAAATTCGACAGGGGAGGGTTGGCTGGTGGACGGGGGTTTTTTGCCTAGTTTTACACCCGCAAAGATGTCTTTGGAACTGATCTCGAGGCCGTCCTTTAGATTGTGACCGTCAAACATTACGTACAGGGGAACCGAAACGGCGTTTAAACGTGCCAAACCCTCGAGAGTAAGGTCACAGGTGGAATCGGTGACAAGTGCAATCTTCATGATGGTTCAGCTTAACGCATTTTTTGATGAATTTAGGATGGTGGGGCAGAAAGACTCGAGCCTTGCGAATTTTAAAAGGTGGCTATGGGTTTTGGAGTTCATTTGACACGTTCTTTTTTGGGGTGTGCGGGATACCCTCGAGCGATGTGTTATTGCTATCCATCAAAATATGATCAATCAACTTGGCTTCGAGCGCAGTGCTTGTGTGTTTTTGTACCTCTTGCCCCGCTCGAGCTGCTATGGCTTAGACTAAGGCCATTTGTGAATCGAGACGTGTGAATAGGAGACGACGGCAATATATGGGTACACGCATATGGGCATAATCTGGAGCATATTGCTCTCTTGGTTTTTGGTAGGACTGTACAGCGGCTTGGCCCGTCGGCGCGGTTGGGGACAAACGGTTCGACAAGATGGCCCCGCCAGTCATTTGGTAAAAAGTGGCACACCCAACATGGGCGGGGTTCCCATGTTGCTTTCGGTGCTGCTGATGTGGTTGATTGCCAAAATGACAGGTCATGGTGGGGATGTTCGTGAAACCATTTTGATGCTGTCTATTTTGGGCATGGGCGCGATTGGTTTTTTGGACGATTTTGTTAAAGTGCGTGACCGTATGGCAGGGAAAGCCAGCGATGGTCTGTATGCCCGTTATAAATTGGCCTTACAATTATTGGTAGGGGTGGCTTTTGGATTTTCGGCTGCCAAATATATGCCCCTCTTAACCCCTGGTTGGGGAATCTTCTTTGATGGAACTTTTTATACCCTAATTATGATGGCGGCGGTCAATGCCTTCAACTTTACTGATGGTTTGGACGGATTGCTGGGTGGAGTGGCAGGTATTATCTTATTGCCGCTAATTGGGGTTTCACCCATTGTAGGTTTGGTGATTGGCTCGATTGTTGGATTTATGTGGTACAACAGTCGGCCTGCCAGTGTGTTTATGGGTGATGCGGGTTCCTTTGCACTGGGGGCAGCGGCGGCCGGAGCCTACATTTTGTACGGGCGAACTTGGCAGTTTCCAGTGGCTGCTGCTATTCCCATCCTCGAGGTGGTCAGCGTGTTTATGCAAGTGGCCTACTTTAGACGCACCGGGGGCAAACGTATTTTCTTGATGACTCCGATTCATCATCACTTCGAGAAATTGGGAATGCCCGAAGAAAAAGTGACGGGGCGTTTCTGGATGGTGACTGCACTCTGTACTGCCCTCGCTTGGTTCTTGATGGGTGGAGGAGCTGCCACATGAACCCGAACCTAAAAGCTGTGATTTATGGCTTGGGGCGTAGTGGACGCGGGGTTGCTAAGTTTGTACGGGGTTTGGGCTGGTCGGCGCAGTGGATTGACCAAAACCCCCAGCCCCAAGACCTCGAGCTGATGGCGGCGCTCGAGATTGCTGAATATACAGAAGGGCTGATTCCTGAGTGGGTGATTGCCGCGCCTGGTGTCCCCATCGACCATCCTGACCTCGAGCGTTTTCGGGCGGGCGGGGCCAAAGTGATTGGTGAACTCGAGCTGGGCTACCTCACCCGCCGCACCCCGATGATTGGAGTCACCGGAACCGCAGGCAAGGGCAGCACCTCGAGCCTGATCACCCAGATCTTGATGGGTTTGGGCATTCAAGCCAAGTTGGGCGGCAACTTCGACCCGCCCCTGCTGGAAATCATCGACCATTGCGAGGTTGCTGTGGTGGAAATCTCCAGCTTTCAACTCGAGCGGGTTTCTACTTTTCGGCCTTGCGTGGGGGTGATCACCAATTTGGGGGTGGATCATCTCAACCGCCACCGCACGGTGCAGGTCTACCACGCCGAAAAACACAAACTGCTCGAGCGGCAAAACCCTGACGATCTGGCGATCTTTCCCCGTGGCCTCGAGGTGGGTGGCTTGGGTCAAAAACTGCCCTTCGACCCGCAACCCCTTTCAATTCTCGACCTCGAGGGCAAGGTTTTGCTCGAGGGAGACCAAGTTCCTGCTGCACACTACTCCGCCAATCTGCAAGCAGCGGTTTATGCCGCGCTGGGCTACCTCAAAATTTTAGAAAGACCTGTGGAACCCGCCCAACTGCTCGAGGTGATTGCGGGATTACAACCACTCGAGGGACGCTTTCAATCTCTGGGTTTTATTGGGGTAGAGAGTGGACAGGTCGAATTTATCGAAGATTCGATTGCCACCCGCACCCTGGCAGTCAAAACTGCCCTCGAGCGAGCCACGCCGCCGATTGCCTGGATCATGGGGGGCCGTGACAAAGGGGCCGAACTCGAACCGCTGCGCCAAGTGGTGCAGGATAAAGTGAAATTTATTTTGGCAATTGGCAGCGATGGGGCAAAACTGGCCTCGAGCCTAGAGGCTTCCTATTCTCCCGTTACCCAAGAGGTTTCGCTCGAGACGGGTTTTTCAGATATGCTGGTGGCCTGCCAAATGGCCCTCGAGGTGTTGCCAGAAGGTGGTACCGTGCTATTGGCTCCACTGTGTGAAAGTTTTGATCAGTTCAAAGACTACAAGGACAGAGCCAAAGCATTTCGGCAGGCTTTTGAGATTTTAAAAAGGGAATCGCTCGAGTTGGAGCATCTATCCCATATCTCTAAACTCCAGGATGAACAATGAGCGCGAACCTCCTCTTGGGCCAATTGCTTTTGGTGACGATGGGAATTTTGGGAGTGGCTACGGCTGCTCCCGAATTGATTGGTCGGCATTTGTTCCAAACCCTCGGGGGATTCTTTCTTACGATTATGGTTGGAAGATTCATCAATCCCACCAAACTCATTAAGCTTGCACCGCTTATTTGGTTCGCTACACTATTTCTATTGATTCTTACCCTTTTTATCGGTAAGACGGGCAATAGTTCCGAAGTACACCGTTGGCTAGATTTTGGTGGTGGAATCCGTTTTCAACCTTCGGAGTTCGCTAAATTGTCTTTGGTTTTGATGCTGACTTACTTTTTTATTCGTAAAGGTGTGGATGCTAAACTTTTTAGCCCAGTCGCTATTATTGGAATTACTTCTTTTTTAGTCGCTATCGAACCCGACTTGGGAACCACGTTACTTATTTTTTCTTGTGGTATTTTTATGATGTTTATGGCTGGAGTACGCATATCAAATATTACTAAGTTTTTAACGCTTATTTTTGTACTCATGATTCCATTAAGTGGAATTTATTTACAAAAGCATCCCTACATTGCCAAACGAGTTCAATCTTATCTTCAAGGTTTAGCCCCCAGCGATCCCCAAGCCATTAAAGACCCCAAAGACGACCCTAAAGTAATAGACGAACAACTCAGCGATGGTCTCTATCAGGTGGAGCAGGCCCAAAAAGTGATTTCCCAAGGTGGACTATGGGGTTTGGGTGTGGATAGCCGAATGCCGTCAGTTCCTGCCGATCATACGGATATGATTGTCGCCTCGATCAATTATTCGATGGGCTTTATCGGTTTCATCACCTTAATACTCGGGTTTTGGTTGGTGATCCATTCTTCATATATCACCGTAGAGTTGCTGCTGCGTCAAAACCTATCTTCAGAATTAAATGGGGCTTGCGCGATGGCTTCTGGTGCGATGTTTATGATTGTGGCTCAAGCGGGAGTCAATTTGGGGGTAGTGATTGGTTGGATTCCAGTAACAGGGGTTCCTTTGCCCATGGTGTCTTATGGTGGCTCGAGCCAAATTGCGGTGGGTTTTGCCTTCGGTCTGATCCACTCGGCACTGCGCCTGATTCACCGCGATGGTTTGGATCAACCTAACCTCGAGCAACATGCTTTGGAGCAACACGTTTTGGATCAACACACTTTGGAGCAACCCATGCTTGTTTGGGACGAAATGGATTTGGACGAACTCGAGTGGTCTCGAGCGGAAAACGAAACATTCTTGCCCAGTGCCTAAAATAACCTAAAATATTTGGCTTGAGCTGAACCCTAGCACGTGCTGGGGTTTTTTGTGTTTGGTACAAGTAAAATCAGATTATGAAACACAACACCGTGGCTCGAGTGTGGAAGATGCTAAAATAAAGATATGACCGCCGCAACCAATTTGATTGATGCAATGAAAATTTTAAACCCGCAAAAACCGCTCGAGATTGCGGACTTGGACGCTTTTTATGTTTCACGCAGCGCTCGAGTGATTGGAAAAATTCAACAAGACCTAAAGAGTGACCCTCGAGCAAAAATCTTGTTTACAGGACACCGTGGGGCTGGGAAAAGCACTGAACTTGCCAAATTAGAAAAAGAACTTCATAACTTTTGGATTGTGCGCTATTCTGCACAAGAGAAGTTAGATGTCAACGATCTTAACTATGTGGATATTTTGCTATCTATACCTTTGCAAATTTTAAATAAAGCTGAGGAAGAAAGGATTTCAATATCTAAGAATGTGGTTCGCAGGGCAGAAATCTTTGGAAGTATAATTGAAAAGGAAATATTGGACGAGCAAAAAGCTGCGGTGGAAGTTAAAGGCAGCTTAAAAGACGTACTTTGGAGCTTTTTTTCGCTCGAGGGAAGGCTGTCGAAAGAGGTGGTCACGCGAGAAAAAACCAGAATTGTACTTGCGCCCCGCATTACCGAACTCGAGGATTTGATTGCTGATTTAGTGAAAGATATTGAAGCCAAAACCAGTAAAAAAGTTTTGCTAATGGTTGAAGATCTGGATAAAACAGATCTCGAGGTCTCCATAGATCTGTTCTATAAACACGGCTCGAGCTTATCTCGACCACCCGTGGCTATTATTTATACTTTTCCTATTGCATTGCTTAACGACGCTCACGTTCCCCAAATAGAAGCAAACGGTTTTCGCAGGCACTCTTTGCCCAACTTTAAAATAAAAAACAAAGATGAATCTGATGATATGGTGGGTATAAGCTGTATGCTGGATTTGCTTAAACGCAGGGTCGATCCTCAGTTATTTAAGGCGGGAACGTTGGAGAGATTGGTGCATTTTAGTGGGGGAGTACCCCGTAAATTAATTTATTTGACACGAGAAGCTTGTGCTGAAGCAGATTTGGAAAGTCGAAGCAAGGTGGAAATGGTGGATGTGGATGCTGCTATATCTGCCGAGCGGATTACCTATCAAAGATTTTTAACTGTCAGTCAAATACTTTTGCTGAAAGAAGTTAAGGCAAACAAAAACTTGGACAAAGATTTAGAGTATGCCAAATTGGTACACAATATTAGTGTATTGGAATATTTAAATGGTGAATACTGGATTGATATTTACCCACCTATCGAAAAACTACTGTTATGAGCGGCGATACTCGAGCAGTAGAAAAACAAGACTATGCCAAAAATATTCGGCGTATTGAAAATTATATTAAAAATACCGATGAGAGTATTTTATTCATATGCTTGTATCGAACTTTAAACGATTTGGAATGGCTGCCTGAGCATTTCCCCAATGTTAAATATTTGGATGCCAACGAAAAAACTCCTAATTTTATTCGAGACTGGTTTAACATACCTGCACCCCCTCGAGAGATTGTGGCAGTGCGTTACACGGGTACGGGACAGGAAACCTTAAAGTCTATTTCGGGATATGCGGAATTTCAACGTGAATTATTAAATGAAAGACCGCATGTGATGATATTTTGCTTACCTGATGTCTATTTTCCAGATTTTGCGCGAATGGCAGCTAATTTTTTTGACTGGCATAGTGGTAGCTTGTTTGATTTCTCAAATTATTCAAACATTGGGTTGGAAAAAAATAATTTCGATTATGAAAAACTTCTTGATCAAAGGTATGTAGAAAGCAAAAAAAATATAAATAAAAACGAAGCATTAGAGGCTGTTGATATGTATATTAGCGACATTGAAAATGAAATGGAATTAAGCAATCCTGACCTTTTATACATTGCTCGAAAATACAATCTAATTTCTCAAAATTACCATTCAATAGATTGTGGACAAAAAGCTTTGGGATACCAAGAGAAATCGATTGAAATTTTTCGATTACTAGCAAAAGAAAAGCCAAATTTATATAATATAATTTTAGCTGACGGTTTATATGATTTAAGTATTTATAATAATATTCAAGGAAATGAAAATTCTGCACTAATTTTTATCAAAGAAGCCATTAAAATATACGAAAATATTCCCAATTCTTTAAAATCTAATGAAATTCAAAAAAAAATTGCTAGATCTTGGCACAAAATAAGTGAATATTATGATAAATTGGCAAATGTAGATGAAGCATTGAAATCTATGAGAAAATACTCAGAAATTTATGAAAAATTATATAATGAGGAAGAAGCATATTCTATGGAATACTCTATTGGCTTAATGCATTTAGGATTTGTTGAATATTCGGCAAATCATATCGAAGAGGCTATTAAATTATGTA
>JANYFS010000224.1 GCA_025359705.1 Deinococcales bacterium
TATCCATACTTCTTGACCAAAACTTCCATTGATTTTTTAGGGGTTCATTAATCACATGCGCTCCAAATATAATTATGGATCTAGGTTTTATAGTATCTTTTTTCATGATAAAGAAATCATGGTTATCCTGCACCTCGAGATTATACATCTCTCGAGCCTGACTGATGGTGTTGACATACCTTACAACACCGCTCGAGCGGCCTGCTTTACTTATCTTATCACCCATCTCGAGGGGAAAATCAATCAACCTCCAACAAAGATAATCAAGACAAAACTTGCAACAGCACTTGGGCCAAGATAATTTTCAGCAGCATGGCAAGCGGGTAAACCTCGAGGTAGCCGCGTCCAGGCAGTTCATTTTTGGCCCGCTCTCTGGCAAAACCCAGCACCGCAGGTTGGGTTTGCAAACCTGCCAGCACGCCCGTTAGCATGGGAAAGGGGATTTTGAGCCATTTGTAACCTAGCCAGAGGGTCAAAACCGCGACACTCGAGGTGATCACGGTTCCTGCCAAAAACAGGCTTAGACCCAAAGGAGTGGCGACGGTGTTGCCAAATGCCTGACCCGCCCGTGTACCCACCCCACCCAAAAACAGCAGCAAACCCAATTCGCGCAGCGATAAATTGGCAGCGTGGGGGATTTTCCAGACGATTTTTCCTGAAACCTCGAGCCATCCCAAAACCAAGCCCACCAGCAAGGGGCCGCCTGCCAAACCCAATTTAAAATGTGCGCCGCCCCAAAGGGGAATTTCAATACTGCCCAGCAGCAGTCCCAGCGAAATACCCAGACCCAAACTCAGGGCATTGAATTCGGCAACAGTGGCCTGCGAATCGCCCAAAAACTGGGCCACTTCGCCCAACTTTTCGGGAGCCGCCACCACCCGCACGCGGTCTCCCAGCTCGAGGCGGGTGTTTTTGTCGGGCAGAAAATCCGCGTCGATGCGGCCCACTCGAGTGATCAGTGCGCCGTATTTTTGCGGTAGGGCCAAATCTGAAAGTGGCTTGCCTACCACCTTGGCACTCGAGACCACCATGCGGCGAAAATCCAGTTGGGAACGGTCTTGCTCGAGAGAGCTATGAGAGCTGTTTACTGTTTGGCCCAAATCGTGTTGTACTTTGGCTAGCTCGAGGGGGCTACCAATCACACTGAGGATATCGCCCGTTTGCAAAACCGTGTCGGGTGCGACCAATTGCAGGTTTTCGGAATGCAAAAAACGCCCCAAAACCACTCGCCAGCCCTTGCTCTGGGCCAGTTCCGCAATCCGTACAGGATGGGCAATTTGCACCTCTTGGCGAACAATCTCTTCGGGTTGCTGCCCCGAATTTTGGGTTTCTTTGGCATAGTCGATCTTCCACAACCGCTCGAGGATGTTGATGCTCAGCAGCATGGCAATCACCCCCATCGGGTAAGCCACCGAATAGGCCACCACAGGCAGGTTTTTATCGACACTCTGGCCCATCGCCTCCACCACTCCCGCCAGTGCAGGGGTATTGGTTAGGCTACCCGCAAAAAGCCCCGCCGCCAGCGGCCCAGACAAGCCTAAGCCTCGAGCGATACCGTAGGTCAGCAGTACCCCAAAGCCCAACAATCCCAAAACCAACAGGTTATCGCGCAGCCCTTGTTTTTTGAAAGACTGAAAAAAGCTCGAGCCATTGGCAATGCCCAAGGTATACACAAACAAAACCAAGCCCAATTGATAGATAATTTCGGGGAGCTGGGTATTGGGAACCAGTGCGCCAAAACCCAGCCCCACAAACAAAACCGCCGCCACCCCAAGCGAAAACCCCGCAATTTTAATTCGCCCCAGCAAGTGTCCCAGGGCGATCACGGTAAAGAAGGTGAGCAACGGATTTTTAGCAAATAACTCGAGCATGATAAGTCCCCTTGGGTGTTCGCTATTTTTTTGCTCGCTATTTTTTGTTAGCCAAGATTAAAAAGCTCGAGGGCTACTCTTTTTACCCTTTTCGCTTTCTTTCCTCGAGTTCTTTTTGGGTTTTTTGGTGAATCTCCCGAAATTCCTGCTCGAGTTGATAAAGTTCTTCGTCTGTCGCTTCCTCGAGGTCGATGATTTCGTTGCGTGCAGTTTTGATACTGCGAATCACTTCGTTGAGCTTGAGTTGAATCGACTTACCATCGCGGTTTTGAGCATTTTGGATCAAAAAAACCATCAAAAAAGTGATGATGGTGGTTCCAGTATTGATTACCAATTGCCAGGTATCCGAAAAATGAAACAGCGGCCCCGTGACCAGCCAAATAATAATCACACTTAGGGCAATTACGAAGGCCAGCGGGGAACCGCAGTATTCGGTGGCTTTGTGGGCGATGCGGCGGAAGAAGTTATTCATGTGTTCCAGTAGAGCATGAATTGGGATGTGTTGTGCGTTTTTGGCTCGGTTAAGGATTTTGGCTCGAGGGGGGGTAAAAATGCGGCTAGAAATCACCCTCGAGCGCCCAAATCTTTTTCTCGCCCTCGAGCGCAGCGACTCCTACCCTTTTACTTCCCCTTCCACCTGCATCCGCCGCAGCACCTGCAATACCAGCTCGAGGGAATGTTGTTCGGTTTCGTTTAAAGTGGGCCAAATAGTCTCGCAGATGCCTTGGCGACCCACCACTCGAGGCAGGCTCATGCTTACCCCGTAGTGCGGAGTAAAGGCACTGACCGTCAGGACTTCGTGGGTATTTCGCAAAATAGCTTCGGTGACTCGAGCGGCAGCCGCACCCACGCCGTAGCAAGGGCTGCCTTTGGTTCGGGCCGCGCGGAGGGCTTGGTGCTTGACCTGATCGGTGACTTCTTGCTGATCCAGTTGGTTCCAAGAGATGTTTTTATTTTTCAGGTACTCGAGCAGCGGAACCCCCGCCACATTGATGCTAGACCATAGCACCGTTCCTAAAACCCCTTCTTCACCAATCACCGAGCCGTGAATATTGCGCGAATGCAACCCCAATTTGTTGGCAAGTGCCGCGCGTAGGGTGGCGGTCTCCAGCAAAGTTCCCACCCCAATCACTTGGCTGGCCTTGGACTGCCCTACAAGGTTCACCACATATTGGGTTAAAGCGTCCACAGGTTGACTTGCCACCACAATCACCGCGTGTGGCGCATTTTTAACGATTTCGGGAACGATTTCTTTAAGCATTCGGCGGTTTTCCTCGAGTACCGATGTGCTGTTGCTACCCTCGAGCAAACGTTTACCAGCGGCAATAATCACCACTTTGCTACTGCCCATCATCTGATAATTCCCACTTTCGATACGGACATCTCCCAGCAGCGCGGCACTCTGGGCCAAATCGCTGGCTTGGGCTACAGCTAGGCTCGAGTCGGAATCGATCAACAGCAGTTCTTCACAGCTCCCGCGCAAGGCCAATGCCTGAGCGCAAGCTGCTCCCACTTTTCCTGTTCCAATGATGGTTACTTTGTTCATGTTGGATCTCCTTTTCTTTCTTGGGTTCAGTGTGAATGCGGGGCATTACTGGAGCATTACGGGGAAAAATGGGGAAGCTGGCAAAACAAAACAATTCCCTCGAGTATGGGTGGTAAGATAAGAAAAGCAGATGGCTCGAGCGAAATATACCCTCGAGATGTAGGACACCCATGATTTCTTTGCTCTCTCCAGTGGATATAATCAAAATTTGAGCCAAAAGTGGTTGCAAGTACGCAGTTAATTTGTTTCTCGACAAGTCAAAAAATATACTATTTAGGAAGTGGAAAAATGAATGAGAATGCTCTTGATTTACTTGGAAGAATCGTAACGGAAGAGATTCGTGACAATAGTATCCGCAACATTGACAGATATTTGGAGGGGAATTTTAAAGGAAAGTATGCGAAATTTGTACGATCTGTTTTTGAAAGAAACTTAAGCAGCCCCGAATCACTCATGAGAGAAATGATACCTTTGATCGTTGACGAAACAATAGATATATTTTTACAGGTATTGGATCTTAAAATGAAACAAATTTCTATTCACATAAATATGAATGGGAAAAGTGTTTCACCATACGAATTTACCGATGCGCTTGAAGCCGAATATTTGCCAGATGATGGTTGGGTGGCAAATTATAGTAAGGAACGTAGAACACAAGATGTCTATTAAAATATTTTCAAATAATCAACAGCGCTGGAATGATAAAAATATCTCGCAAAGGCTCAAGCGAATGGATTACCACTATGCCAGAGCATCCTTTTTATGTCTCCTGCATCCCCTCGAGTACCGTATTTGGGCGATAACTCCCTCGAGCCGTTATCTT
>JANYFS010000266.1 GCA_025359705.1 Deinococcales bacterium
AACATCAAACATTTTATTTAAAGTCCCTATGAATCAGCCATTTGGCAACACCGTTTACTTTCGCAGCTACGGTCTCGATATCGATCGTTACAACTACAGTAACAACATAACCACCGCATCATTTACCCTCAGCGAATCCGCCAATTTTTTTCAAAGCGAACCGCTAAAATTTGGTAAAACCTCGAGCGGTGGGCGGGTTTGGCTGGGCAAGATCCCCAAAACCGCCGACTACCACATTTATATTTTGGTCTACCCCGTGGCGGATTATGCCCTTAAGGTGCGGGTGAAACCCTGAAAAAAGAGGGCGAAGTATTTTTACCCTCGAGCAGATCCCCTCGAGTGGTGTGGGGTAGAATTATAGCCAATGTACTTAACTATCTACCAAACTGTAAAACCTAAAAACCCCAATCAGGAGAAGCCCGATGCAAATCATCACCTTTTTTAACCACGCAGGGGGCGCGTCCAAAACCTCGAGCGTGCGGGATTTGGGCTACCTTGCCAGCGAAGCGGGGCTACGGGTGTTGCTGCTGGATCTCGACCCACAGGCATCGCTGAGCCGTTGGTTGGGTGCGGACAATGCCCCAAACGAGCAGACCGTGATGAATGCGATTTTGGATGACAGCAAAGCCACCCCCTTGCCCACCCCGCTCGAGGTTTTTGGAATGCATTTAATCCCGTCGGGGGACGGGTTACGCAAGCTCGAGGGGCAGCTCTATACCAACAGTACCATGACCTCGAGGTTAAAGCGGTTGCTGCGCCAAGTGGGGGGCAGTTACGATTTGGTACTGATCGATACCCCACCCAGTACGGGTTTGTTGACTCAAATGGCCCTGATTGCCGCCCAAGGGGTGGTGGTGCCGGTTCCGGTGGTCAGCAAAGGTGCGGAAGGCATTCCTACGGTGCAAAGTTTGATCGAGGATTGCCAAGAGATGAACCCCAGCCTCGAGATCAAGCTGTTTTTGTTGACCCAATACAACCCGCAAATTCGGGTGGATCAAGAGGCCTATAAAACCCTCAAGCAGCTCGAGGCATTGGCCCCCGTTTCCACCCCCATCACCTTTCGCAAAGCTCCGTATGGCGAGGCCCAAGCGATTAAAAAGCCGATTCCGATTTCACACAAAGGCGAGGCCGCCGACAAGGATATTCGCCATGTAGCCCTCGAGTTTTTTGCGGTGTTGGGGCTGGTTGTGCGTGGCTAAAGTGGATACCAAAGAAGGCTTGAAGGGCAGTTTTGATGGACTGGTTGCCAGCATCAACGCCAAGGGCAAAGGTGGCCTGACTCGAGAAATTCCGCTCAGCCAAATCAGAGCAGACCCCCAACAACCCCGCAGGGTGTTTGATTCCGAACCGCTCGAGCATCTGATTCAAAGCGTGCGGCAAAAGGGAATTCTAAGCCCACTGTGGCTGCGCCCCGACGACTTTGATGAAGATGACGGCCCGCGCTATCTGCTGATCGCAGGCGAACGCCGCTACCGCGCCGCCCAAGCAGCGGGTTTAAGTACGGTTCCTGCACGTATTTTTGAAGATTTGGATGAACTGCAAACCCTCGAGCTTTCCTTGATCGAAAACCTGCAACGCCAAGATCTCAACCCACTCGAGGAGGTGGAAGGATTATTGCATTTGCTTGCCAGCCGCTTAGATCAAGAGCTTGCCAGCCTGCCCAATTTCCTCGAGGCTCAGCGCAAAACCCCAGACGAGACAGTAGTTGCGGCGCTCGAGCTGTTTTTTAGCCAATACGCAAAAACCACTTGGCAAAGTTTTGTGGTGCATAAGTTGCCCGTGTTGCGTTTACCCCTCGAGCTATTAAACGCGATGCGGGTGGGTCGGCTCAATTTTAACCAAGCCAAAGAGCTAAACCGCCAACTTAAAAGCCTCGAGCCTGCGGTGCGAACCCAAATTTTGAGCGACCTCGAGGCTGGAATTGTGCAACCGTCCGACCTTGGCTCTAGGCTTGCTGATGCGCTTGCTGATGCCAAAGAACTCGGAGTACGCTCGAGCGATCCCAGCTTCAAATCGGTCAAGCGCAGGCTTTCCAAGGTATTGACCCCCCATAACTTCCAGAAATTGGATGAGATCAAGCGTAAAAAAGTGGACGGTCTGCTCGAGCAGTTGAAAAAGTTGCTCGAGGGATAAGTTTAAGATTCAGCTCAATCTAAAGTTCCCACAACTTGTGGGAACTTTTTTATATTGTTGTTTGGGACAGAGTTTTAATCGAAGTGCGATGTCAAAACTACTCGGCTCGAGGCTTGCACATACCCGTCTTTGGCGATGTTGACCCCTATTTCGCATACTCATGCTTGTCTTTTAAACTGTAGGTATGACCCATTCTGAAAAACCTAGTTATACCAAACCCAGCGATGCCGAACTGCGCCAACGCCTCAGCCTCGAGCAATACCGAATCACCCAACAAAGCGGCACCGAGCGGCCTTTTACGGGGGAATACTGGGACGCAACTGCCCCAGGTGTGTATGTGGATGTGGTTTCTAACCAACCGCTGTTCAGTTCGTTGGATAAATTTGATTCCGATTGCGGCTGGCCCAGTTTTAGCGCTCCGCTCGAGCCTAGTGTGGTGTCGGAGCATCACGATTCGCAGTACGGCATGAAGCGCACCGAAGTCCGCTCGAGTGCAGCGGATTCGCATTTAGGACATGTCTTTGAAGATGGCCCACTCGAGTCTGGCGGGTTGCGCTACTGCATCAATTCGGCGGCACTGCGGTTTATTCCGCTCGAGCGGCTAGAGGCGGAGGGGTTTGGCGAATATTTGACTTTGTTCGAGTGAAAAAATGTCCTGTGATCTCTCGAGCGACCCGTGATGTGGTTGGGTCAAGACCACGCGGGAGGGGCCGCTTCGCAGAATATAAAAACCCCTCAAATGCTGATCGGCTCGAGGTAAACCCCATACACCGCTTTTAAAGTGTCCATCATCTCGCCCAAGGTGGCGTAGGCGTGGGCGCACTCGAGGAAGGCGGGCATGGTGTTTTGGCCCAGCACTGCCGCTTGGCGCAGATGCTCGAGGGCGGCTTGGTGCTGCTCGGGGTCACGTTCGCGGCGAACTTTGGTAAGGCGCTCGGCTTGGATTTGCTCCACTTTGGGATCGACCAGTTGAATGGGAATTTTGCTGTTTTGCTGATCCACAAAGGCATTCACCCCCACAATGCTGCGCTCCCCCCGCTCGAGCTGTTGCTGAAATTTATAGCTGGCATCACCAATTTCCCGCGCAAAAAATCCCCCCTCGAGGGCTTTTTCCACCCCGCCCAGCGCTCGAATCTGCTCGAGGTAGGCGAGGGCTTGGGTTTCCACGGTGTTGGTGAGGTGTTCTAGGTAATAACTGCCCGCCAGCGGGTCTACCACGTTGGCAACCCCCGTTTCATAGGCAATAATCTGTTGGGTTCGCAGGGCAATGGTGGCGGCGGCTTCGGTGGGCAGGGCCAGCGCCTCGTCGAAAGAATCGGTGTGCAGGCTGTTGGTTCCGCCCAAAACCGCCGCCAGTGCTTGAATCGCAACTCGAGCGATGTTGTTGAGCGGCTGCTGCGCGGTCAGCGAAACCCCCGCAGTTTGGGCGTGGGTTCGCAGCATCCAGGATTTGGGATTTTTGGCCCCATAGCGGTGGCGCATTTCGCGGGCATAGATCCGCCTCGCGGCGCGGAATTTGGCGATTTCTTCAAAAAAATCGTTGTGAACATCAAAGAAAAACGATACTCGAGGGGCAAAAACATCAATGTCCAAGCCGCGCTCGAGGGCTTTTTCCACATAATGAAAGCCGTTGGCTAGGGTAAAGGCCAGCTCTTGCACATTGGTGGAACCTGCCTCACGGATGTGATAACCCGACACCGAAATAAAATTCCATTTGGGAACATATTTTGGTCCCCACTCGAAGGTATCGATCACCAAACCCACGCTGGGGGCGGGCGGGAAAATGTATTCCTTTTGGGCAATAAATTCTTTGAGAATATCGTTTTGCAAGGTTCCGCCCAATTTCTCGAGCGCAAAACCGCGCTTCTGGGCATTTGCCAAATACATCGCCCAGATCGCACTGGCGGGGCTGTTGATGGTCATGGAGGTAGTTACTTGCTCGAGGTTGATGCCGCCAAATAGCACCTCCATATCAGCAAGGCTCGAGACTGCTACCCCGCATTTGCCCACTTCCCCCCTCGAGAATTCGTGGTCGGAGTCGTAGCCCATCAGAGTGGGTAAATCGAAAGCGGTGGAAAGTCCCGTTTGCCCTGCCTCGAGCAGTTTAAGGAAGCGTTCGTTGGTTTGTTCGGCACTGCCAAAACCCGCAAACATCCGCATGGTCCAGAGTTTTCCTCGGTACATCGAAGCCTGCACCCCACGGGTAAAAGGGTATTCCCCAGGCATTCCCAGTTTTTCTGCTGTGTCCAAGTCCGCAAGATCATCGGCGGTATAAATCGGATCGGGGACAATGCCGCCCATGCTCGAGAGGAGGGTATCGGTGCGCTCTGGAAAGGCTTTTATGGATTTGGTATAGCTCGAGGTAAGCCACTGGTTTTTACTGTGCATGATTTTC
>JANYFS010000270.1 GCA_025359705.1 Deinococcales bacterium
AGGAACAACTTGCCCTCCTCACCGATGCCAAACCACATGATGACTAGCGAAATAAGCGCCAAGTTGGGAATGCTGCGGATCATTTGAAAGGTCGAATCGAGCAGCACATCGGCCCAACGCTGAGCGCCGCATAGCAACCCCAGCAAGAAACCTAGGGTGCCGCCTAATGCGATGCCGCTCAGCGCTCGGCCCGCGCTGATAAGTAGGTGTTCTTGGAGTTTGCCACTCGAGAGCAGCTCTCCACCAGATTTGAGCACCGCACTCGGTGCGGGCAGGATGATCGGACTGAGCCAGCCTACGCTCGAGACGAGTTGCCATATCAAGACTAAGAGTATGGGAAAGACCCAGCGCAGTAACTCGAGTGAACGAGGGGAAGATTTAAGGGGTGTCCGAGCCTGGTGCGAAGCTCGAGCTTTTTGGGTGAGGGTCATAGGTCTCCTAGGGGCTGGTTTTGTCTGGGGAGGAATTAAGGTCTAAAGCAAGTCAATCCCCACCTGGTGGCGGGGATTCCACCTCAATTGACTCGAGTAGGGATGCGAAAGATATTCTGGGAGGTGAGCCGTAGCTTGCTAGGAATGATCCCCAGCTTGCTGAAGGTATCCGCCACCTTTTGTAGGTACACCAGCTCACCCGCATCAAAGGGTTTGTAGTGATAGGGAATGGCATTCCCCACCTGCTGCTCGAGCACCTCGCGGGGCAGGCCCAGCTCGGCCTGCCACAAATCTATGGTCTCGCTCTTGTGGGTGTTGGCCCACTTAGCCACGCCCGCGAGTTCGCGGTTCAGAATCGAGAGCGCCCGCACCTTGTCGGGATTCTTACTTACTGCGTCGGGAATCAGAAAGTAGCTGTTGGGCGGCTGCAATTTATCGTTGTCACGCAAAACCCGCACCTTCACCGCGCTCGAGACGATGCTGAGGTAGGGGTCCCAGATGGTCCAAGCGTCCACCGCGCCACTCTGGAACGCGGGGCGCGCGTCGGGGGGCAACAGCGGCACCAACTCCACATCATTCAGGGTCAGGCCCGCTTCTTCGAGGATCTTCTCGCTGAGGTAGTGGGCGCTCGAGCCTCGGGTTAGGGCCAGCTTCTTACCCTTCAAATCACTCACCTTCTGAATGGGCGAGCTGTCGAGCACGATCAGCGCGCTCGAGCGTTTGCTCGAGGACTGCACGATGCTGACATATTTGAGGGGTGACCCCGCCGCCAGTGCGAATACGCCTGGCGAGTCGCCCACGGTGCCGAAATCTACCGCCCCAGCGCGGGCCGCCTCGAGCAACGGGGGTCCCGCCGAAAACAGTTGCCACGCGAAGGTGATGCCGTCCTTTTTAAAGGTATCCAGGGTACCGCGCTCCTTGAGCAGGGTCAGTAGTCCCCCTTTCTGATAGCCAATGGTAAAGGTAACGTCTTTGGCTAGGGCGCTCGAAAGCGTGCTCGAGACGGTGAGTATGGCGAGGGTGAATAGGGTGCGTGGGGTGAAATTTTGTTGCGGGCTGCGTTTCATGGTGCTCCTGTGAGGATATTTTTGGAGATGAGGGCCAGACCCGCTCGAGGATCAGCGGGATACAGTGTGATTGGCACTGGTTTTATGGGATTGGTTTTACGGGATTGGTTTTACGGGATTGGTTTTACAGGGTTGGTTTTACAGGGTTGGTTTTACAGGGATTGGCGCAACTCAAGCAGGCTCTGTTCGCTGAGTTCGAGCGAAAGCTTTCCCCTAAGGTAAAGATCGAGCAGGTGGGTGCGCTCGAGATGTGGCTCGAGATGCCTGAAGGAGGTCTCAAAGCGCTCAAGGTGTCCAGAGACACGGAGTTTATCTAGGGTACCGGGTTTCCATTTGATGCTGAGGTGGTGGGTCATGTTCTTTCCTTTCAAGGTGCAGACCAAGGTTAAGAGGGAGTAAACCGTCGCCCAGCATTCCCAAACCCATCCAGCGGTACCGGCGTTACTCGAGGGGTCAGGGGCCGACCCTTATGGGTGGCCCCGCCACAGCGAGGTCTGGGTTATGAGGTCTGGAATCTCGAGTCTAAAAAAGGTCTCAGCGCGCCAGCACCGGAATCCCTTGCGACAGGCCCACATTGGGTAGCGCTGCGCTCGAGGTGGTCTCAGGAAACAGTGAACTGCGTTTACCAACAAGAGTTTGAACTCGAACGCAAAAAGGTGCTTGGGAAGTCTTTTTACTAGGCTGCTTTGCTAAAATCTCCGATCAAAAGCTCACTTTCCAGCTTTTTCCCTGCCCGTCGCCTTGCTTCCCGCCAACTGATCCCCTCTTCCTTCCCTCGCTCCTCTCGAGCCAGCCAATACGCCTCAAGTACCAAGTTTGC
>JANYFS010000286.1 GCA_025359705.1 Deinococcales bacterium
TCGCATGGATTATAACTATTCGCTCCAGTTTGATCGCACTCCGTAAGTGGCTACCCTCAAGGCGGAGCTGGCCCGATAGGTGCCGTCTTAGCTCCAAGACGTTTAATCCTCCACTTTTAGTGTCTTTAAAGCCTTCTTCGATCTGAAAACGCCAGCCATACTCCTCAAATGTGCTCATCGAAGAAACCTCGCTACTGACAACTTGCCAGCAATCTTTCACATTTTCTGGCTTCGCAAATGCCACACAGACAGGCCCGTATTGCTCTTCAGTTAAATACACACCTTGGTAAAATTTCGCTTCGTTTTCTTCTAGTACCACTGCTCCAATTTTGCTGATTAGCTCTTTTTCAGGGCCATACATTTTGAAATTTGACTTGATCCGAATACGGTAATGCCACTTCATCTTTGTTAGACAACGCATTAAATTTGTGTCCGCAAATCCTCGATCTGCCAAAAGTAAAACATGAGAAATGTTCGCTGCTTCCAAAATACCTTGAGCTACACCTAACAGTGGTGCAATTTCTCCAAAACTTACTTGGCTGCTTTCATGTTCTATGACCCGCCAAGCCAAAGGGACTGCTCTATTTCGATATAAAATAGAAAGTTGAATCAGGCAAAATTTTTCAAATAACATGCTGGTATCCAAAGCGATCACCAAGCGTTCTTCACCCCAAGACTTTAATGCTCTCACAATTTGTGGGCCATAAACACCCACCACATCAATAGCAGGATTTTCAAGCCACCGGTTAAAACGTCGTTCGGTACTTTGGGAAAATAGTGCTTTACTTGAAACTTTGGGAATCCAGTCTGTCATATTGCTCGAGGTGGTTAGGAGAGAACCTGTAACCATCCAAGCACAGGTTTCGGCATTGCGAATGTCGGTCCAGAGAGAATATTGCAAATGGTCAAAAATGGTGTTGTAAACTTTGGAAGCGTCGTTGTAGTTGGATCGCCTGTCATACACACGATTTTACCACATGGGAGCATTTTCTCATGTTCTGTGTCAGGCCGTCAGCTACCGAATATTGATCGAAAATATTTTGTGAAAATTGAAGGTATTTCGCATCCTATCCGACAAATATCGCAACCGTAGAAAGCGATTTGGTTTGAGGTATAGTCTTATCGCAGGATTTTGCAATCGTGAGTTGGATCTCAAAGCTGACTTATGAAAGAAGTCTATTAATTCTATTCTGTTCGAGTGTTGTTCAATTTATACCAAACTGTGTTCAAGTTCAGCGCGACTTCAAGACCAAACCTATGGTCACTCGAGCTACTTCGCGTCCCAACCAAGGTTGCCATAATCGAGAATTTTGTTGGGCCATCACCGAGAAACTGTGCTTGTGATAGAGCGCTACCGCAGCTTCATTCTCAAGGGTAGTGGAAAGTTGTACGCCTGCTACACCCGCCGTGCGTAATGTTTCCAAGTAGAGTTTGCCCCCCAAACCCAGCCCACGCGCGGCAGGTAGCAAATTAACATGCAAATGGGCCGAAAAACGGCAGTGATCTAAATGTGGCCCGCAAAACTTCCCTCGAGAGTGCAATTTGGTAGCTCGTCTGGTCGGTCATTCCTACGATGTATCCCAATATTTCTGGATGATCGGGATGGTTGTGCGCTCGAGTTGCTACAAAGCCCACTGCACCAGATGCCAAACCCGTGCAGCGCAGATACGGCTCGAGCCATAAATCGCCAAACAGAGCGCGGTCTGCGAAAAAAGTTTGGGCCGAATCTCCAAAAAATCCAGTATGGTAGGCAATCTGCGACACTTCAGCAAAGTCGTGAGCTTCCATCGGGCGAAGTGATAGAGCAGGTATGCATTCATCAGACATGCTTCAGGGTACTGGTTTAAAGTCGTTTTTCGTCTCGAGCCTGAGTGCAAAATTTACTCAGCCCATACTCAGCTTCAAGTCAGCTTGCAATCAACAGAAAACGACAAACTAAATCTCGTAATCATCACGCAAGCATCACGAAATTAGTACGAAAGCATCACGAAGGTCTTACTAAGGAGAGCCATGAAATGGATTGTTGCTCTACTTAGTGCAGGTGGTCTTGCTTAGTGGGCGTTAAAGGCGTGCGTGACCAAATGATCCTCAAGCCAGTCTCCTCTGAGCCAGCATCCTCGAACACATTTGACTTAGGAGGTCAATCATGAAAATGAATGGAAAAGTAATGGTCATCACGGGTGCTGGCAGTGGAATTGGGCGAGATACCGCGCTTGAGTTTGCTAAAGCAGGAGCTAAAGTTTTTATTACAGATCTGGCTGGAGACCGTGCACAGTACACGGTCAAAGAAATACGCACTCTGGGTTTAGATGTCGAGTTTTTCCAAACCGAGTTTCGCCCTTGCCCCAAAACCCAAGCTGAAATCTCCCGTGCAGTGATGCAGTTTGGTAGTTTGGTCTTGATGTGCAACAACTCCAAGATGGAGGTCTTTGGCCCCGATCCGCTTAAGCCCAGTGTCAACTTTGAACTCTCCGACTATGACCGCATGGTTCGGATCAACGAAGAGGGTCTATTTCATGGGGTGCTGTCGGCGGGTCACCGAATGCAGGATCTAAACTCGCCAAGCACGGTGATCAATGCGGCTGCGGTATGTCTGGCGATGGCATCGAGGGGAATGTTTGGGTATTTTGCCAAAAAAGGCGCAGTCAAACTGCGAATCCAAGCTGCCGCACTCGAGCTGGCTCCCTACATGACTCCTTCTGTCCCTATGGTGATTCCTCAAACGGAAGTTACACCAAGCATTCAAACCCCTACCCTCTATGTGCCCACTCAACAACCCAGCCAATACTTCATGATGGACGAAGTATTAACCCACGCTCAAATGCAGGCTCGTCATCAAAATCCCAAAACGTCTTTGGGAACCCCTTCTTTTCGGATAAACACCTCCACCGAAATTCAAAAAGGGGGTGACAATACCCAATAATTTGAGTGTTTAATCTGGAGGCTCAAGTGCTGCTTCAGGGTACATACATGCATGACAAAATTGCTCGAGATGGAATTTGGGGTTTAGCCGACTAAGAGAGGCCGCAGCCTTTAAAACTCCCTCGAGCATTTTTTTTCTGTGCAGTGACACGACCACCCATTATCAACATTCGTCATCAATACCCATCAGCATACCGATCAGACCCCTCTTTTTTGAAAAGAGTTATTTATGTTTGCGAATATCCTTATTCCCATAGCAGAGGATTCTGACGGCTGGGACGCACTCGAGCAGGCCCGTACCATTTCCCGCAACCAAGAGAGTTCGCTTACTTTGTTGTATGTGATTCAAAGCATGGCCCCCGTTTATGTGCAGCGCAACGTAGGAACGGATTTTAAACCGCAAAGCTATAGTCAAGCCTTGGCCCAGCACCGTGCCACTCTCGAGTATCAAGGGTCGCATTTGCTGGCTCGAATGCTCAAGCGCTTAGGTTACGACAAAGCTCAAGGCATGACTCGAGTGGTGTATACCGACGAATCGGTTTCCGAACTTATTTTGCTTGAGGCGCAATCGATGCGGGCCGATCTGATTTGGATGGGAAAACATGACCGAGACGGCATTTTTCGGGTACTTGAGGGCAGTGTCACCGAGGGGGTTCAACATCTTGCACCTTGCCCCGTGATGACCGTGCGAATTCGGGAACGCCTTATTGAACATATTGCAGTAAGTTCTTAACTCGAAACTCGAGTGGCAAGAACGCCGCCACCAAAATCACAAAGAAACTGCCGCTTAACTCACAACAAAACCGCACAGCCCGCCCTGGAGG
>JANYFS010000365.1 GCA_025359705.1 Deinococcales bacterium
GGGTAAAATAGAGAAAACTTACGCTCGAGGGGAAGAATGAACCGCACACATCATGTTAAAAATGCTCTGAAACAAGGATTACCCCAAACAATCGCGCAGATGAGCGCCAACCTCACCGAAAAATACCCCGATTCGGCAGAGGCAACCCAAAATCCTGCCGATCTGGTTGATATCTATTACGCCGCTCGAGCGCTGTCGGTGCGTTTTAGGGAAGATGTGGAGCAGTTTGCTCAGGTCATGGGAGGCGTGGCTCAAATGCGTCCCAACGGAATCAAAAGTCTCGAGCGCAGTGTCGAAAAGATTTTTGCTACCCGCCGAATTCCTTTGGACTTGTTGGCGGGGAAAATTATTTTTAAGAGTTTGACCGAGCTTTATGCTGCTGCGGAGCGCCTAGAACAAAAACCCGAGGGATTTGTAGTGGTGGCATTTCGTGACCGTTTTGTGAAATGTCAGAAATCAGGCTACCGCGATTTGCAATTTATTGTTAAGCTGAAGGGGGAACTCCTCGCCGAGCTGAAATTTGTTTTGTTCGAGTTGGATTCACTCGATGCTTTTGAACACAATATCTATGAAATTCTGAGAACCCTGGAAGCACACCCCGAAGGAAGAAATTCTTGGACGTTTGTACAAAATACCGTATATAACGTTCTGACCGAAAGTAGTACAACCATGTATCGCCAAGTATGGGAACATTGTCTGGCGCGTGAAGGAGGGTCGAAAAATGCGTAACGAATACTATGTGTATGGGGATGTACCTGTACATATCTTTCAAACAAAACAGGGCTATCACGTTCAGGCTTTGGATTGGATCAGTGGGCAACTCGAGCCACACCTTGAATACCTCGCCGAAATCGACTTTGACCGTAGTGGTTTGGCCCTCGAGGTGACGGAAGAACAGTTTCAACACAAGCTAGCCGAGCAACAAATGTTGTGGCACGAAAAACAAAAAGCGCGTACTGCCAGCGCAGTTTAATCCGCTCGAGCAAAAACAAAATTCCCACCGATTAATCTGCGGGGAATTTTTGTTTTTTGGGGTGTCTATATCGCGCTCGAGGGCAACCTTAACCCTGTACACCCGCGTCAAAAACATGCCAGACTCGAGTGGCAATTTGGATGGAGTCGATGTATTTGGAGTCGCCATCGGCGGGATCACCCGTTCCTAGAATCAAAATAACCCGCCCCTCGAGAGGATTTTCACTCTCGAGCCTTGCCCAAATGCACAGTTCACTTTTTTGCATATCCAAATGCAAAATCTCCGCCCCTGTGGGCATGAGAATGGTTTGGCGCGGGGTTTCTTGCAAAGTGTATTTCCAAATGGTTTTCATGGACGGGTCTCCTGTTCCCCTCGAGTTTAGCCTAAAAATACTACCCTAAATATTTTGCCCTAAATATTTTGCCAAATAACCTGTCATGGCTTTGATCATCCCCTCGAGCAACTTTTGGGGATTTGCCAAAACCAAGGGGTAATACAGCTCGCACCTCGCTTGTTGGGAATAATGCCTTCCAAAAACCTCCTGCATGTTCCGCAAGGGGCGTGTCACGAAGCACAAAAAAGGGTCATTTTAGCACCCTTTTAACACCATCTTGAAAAGTTCACATCCCTTTTGGGTAAGATAACACTACAAAGATGACTATGACCGATCCTACGCTGCAAAATATATATCGCCTGTTTCCACAGGCCCGCCAAGATGCCGCCCTGCGCCAGCAATTGCTCGAGTTGGCCCATCAAATTTTGGGTTTGCTGTGCGAGGTTGCCCAAGGTTCCCCAGAAGATGCCAACCGCGAGCAGGGTTCCAGAGTCAGTGCTGCAGTGATCCCGCCCCCGATGCTGCCGCTGTCTTCAGCTCCGTTGGAGATGCCCATCGATATGCCCAGCTTTGATGAAATGGATGACTTTTTCTCCAGTGTCTATAGCGAAGCAGCAATAGTCCCCACCCCGCGCCCAGCCGCCAGAGATCACTATGCGCCGCCCCGCGAACCTTACATTCCCACCCCTGCCTTCGACCCCAAATTGCCCCTCGAGCCAAGCCAACTGCTCGAGCAAATTGCCGAACGTGCCGACCTGAAAGCCCAATTGGTACGGGGTATTTTGGACAACGAATCCAAAGAAATCACCCGTTTGTCGCGGGAGCTTCGCAGCATCGAGGGCCGCATTTCTTGGATTGGCGACTTGCACACCCGTTTGGGCAAAGATAAACTCGAGGCGCTCGAGGGGAATTTTCAAACCCTTTCCAAAATTGCACACTACCTAAACCGAACAGGAACTACGGTCAAAGGATCGCTCGAGCTGCTAGCAGAGGTACAATCTGCGGTGCGCGGCTCGATGTTGGAAGTGGGCGAATCGGGAACCGACATCGACCAACGCGCCATTTTCCAATGGATTCGGGAATACACAGGTTCCCAGCGGGTTTACCTAGACCGTCATATGCGAATGGACGACCCCGCCGACCCTCGAGCCTTTAAAGAACGCCTCGAGCGGTTGCAGGTGTATATCGACCAGATTTAGGGATTAGTTTTTCGTGGTTCGTTTTTCGTTCTAAAGATTGGACGCTCGAGGGTGGTTTAATCTAAATTTTCTCCCACGGGGTGCAGCACGCTGCGCCCCTAAATTTTTTTCTTACCCTCGAGCTTTTTCTCGCCCTCCTGCCCTCTCGCCCTAAATCCCTTCACCAGCTTTCAAACCCCGCTCGAGCGGCATCTTGGTCGCGCAGTAGGGGAGATGGGGTGACTTTTAGCACCTCGAGGGAAAATCCGCTGGAGG
>JANYFS010000387.1 GCA_025359705.1 Deinococcales bacterium
TGATGATGGCGATATCGCCCACCCCTGCCCCCAATTTGACTTTTAGCACGCCATAACCACGTTTAAGCGCCATACGTGCGCTATTTTGCATGGTTTGCACATCGGCAAGGCCCACGGTATAGCTGCTTTCGGGCAGGCTAACGGGCGACAGGCCCAGCATTTGCCACACAGGTTTGCCAATGCTGCGGGCGCACCACTCGAGGGCCGCCATTTCATAGGCACATTTTACACTGGGATGCCCCGTGGGAAACACATGCTCGAGGTTGTTGTGCAACCCTTCCCAATCCCAAGGGTGGTCGATCACTTCGTGCAGGCGGGGCAAAATCGCTTCCACGGTTTCGCGGGTTTCGCCGTAATAGGCGTTGGGCGCGGCCTCGCCACGGCCTTGGATGCCGTCCAAATCCAGGGTGACAAAGGTTCGGGGGAAATCGGTGTTGCTCCAGCGGGCAATGCCAAAAGGTTGCAGGGTTTGTAATACTTCGGTGTGCCAAGTCCATTTCAAGAGTTCCACCTACCAAAACCACGAAGTTTACGCTCGAGGGTTGCCCCATATGCGCCTTCGCCCAAAGTATCTAGGGTAACACACATGCTTTGTGTGTTTGCGTGCAATATTTGCATTTGACTTACATCATTAAGTCCCAAGCAAATCGCCACATGTTTGTCAAAAAAAGCCAAATCCCCCGCTCGAGCCTCAGACACCGCAATACTTTGAAAAGCGCCTTCTTGTTGATCCGCATCTCGAGGGATTAAAATTCCTTGATAGGCATAAAACAATTGGCTGAGTCCAGAACAATCCAAACCCCCCGCACTGCGCCCACCCCACATATATGGTGTACCCAAAAACTGTTTAACCCACTCGAGCGGTGCTAAGCCAGAACCGCTCAGCAAATATTGATGAATCCAATATTCTTGAGCATCACCTTCTGATTTAACATCTATTCCAATCCGAAACCACACCGAATCATCACTGCTCGAGCGTGCTTGATCCAATACCTGCACTCGAGCGCCAAAACTAATTCCACTAAATGGTAATGTTTTAATACTTGGCTGAGGATATAGATGTCCTCGCAAAGCCTGTACGACTCGAGGGGATGTTTGATGAGCTTCGGCAAATCCAACCAAATCACGGGCAATAAAACCCAAATAACCGTCATGGAGTGTGCGAACCAAAATATAAATATTCCCCGCAATCGTGCATTCCAGTTCTGTAAATACCTCGAGCGGTTCGTTGGCTAAAACTTGGCTGATTGCAATACCCTGCCTCGAATACATCATAGGTTGCTTATGCTGAATCACATAGACCGCTCGAGGTGTAATCCAATCCCAATCCCCCTGCCCATCATCCTCGAGCCGATCTTTAAGTGAAACCTCTGCAATTTTGCGCTCGAGGTCGAAGGCCCATAAGCGTGGGTCGAGTTCGTTGTTCGTTATTCGTTGTTCGTTATTCGTTGTTCGTTGTTCGTTATTAAAGTTATTCAATGCTTCCCCTCACTCTCGAGCTTTTTCTCGCCCTCTCGCCCTCTCGCCCTCAATCTTTAAAAGTTCCCCTCGAGCCATCTTTTCCAATTATCTCCCAGAATACCTGCGCTTTCAGATTCGGGTGCAACCTCGCCAAAGCGGATAAAATCCGCAGCGCTCGAGAAGCCCAGCGGAATTTCGTTGAGGCCCAAACCCCCGTCAAAATCCGAGCCAATGCCCATATGATCCCAGCCCAAAATATTGGCGCAGTGTTCGGCGTGGCGGCGCAACACGGCTAGCTCGAGGCGGGGCATGGGGCGATCCCAGTCGGGTTGCAAAAATTTGTTGAAGGGAACCAAACCCAAGGTTCCCCCGCGCCCGTGCAAGGCGTGCAGCATTTCGTCGGAGAGGTGGCGGTTGGTGGGAACCAGGGCGCGGGCGTTGGCGTGGCTGGCGATCACTTTGGGTTGCAGATCGATGGCCTCCCAAAAAGCCAGATCATCCATATGCGAGACATCCAAAATAATGCCCATCTCCTGCATCCCGATCAGCAAATCGTGGCCCATACCGGTCAGTGGCCCTGGCTGGTCGGTTCCGCCCGCATAACGGGTTTTTTCCCATGCGGGGCCGATCATCCGCACCCCCGCCTTAAACCACTTCTCGAGGTCGTCGGGTTTGCGAATGGGGTCGGCTCCTTCCATCAAAAGAATAATGCCCAAGATGTTTTTAGAGTCTTTTGGATGATTCTGCGGGTCATATTTTTTAAAATGATCCTGCACATCTTCTTGGTTCAGTAAAATCCGCACCAAGCCTGCATCTTGCCAGCGCAAATACTGCTCGAGCTGGGTTTGGGCCTGCTGCGCTGCGCCTTGCCAATCGGTGTAGCCCCAAGGGGAAAATTCGCGGTGGTAGGGGCAGGCAAACAAAGTAGCAAAACACAATCCCACCCCGCCGCGCCGCAATTCCTCAAAGCTCACCAAAGGAATATCGCTATACTCGAGCGCCACCGCCCGTTCCCGCAACTCCTCGAGGGGGAGGGCGGGGTTGAGCTGTTTGCTGAGTTGGAAGGCAAGGTCTAGGTGTGCGTCGATGTACATGCTTGGCCCTCCACATATTCCAAAACTTCCCGCAGGCTCGAGACATCCCCATTTTCTCCACTGTGGTGGATGTGCAAGGCAGGCATTCCCAAGGCGCGGGCCGCTTCCACATTTTCAATCAAATCATCCACAAACAAGATTTCCCCAAATTCCAGCTCGAGGGCCGTGGCTGCCAAGCGGAATACCTCGGGTTCAGGTTTGAGGTAGCCCAAAGTGCAACTTGCCATCGGCAGGTCGATCAGATCGGCAAGGCCCACCGCCTCGAGGGTGGGTTGGATGTTGGGCAGGGTGTTGCTGAGTACCCCAATTTTAAGGTTCATTGCCTTGAGCTGCCCCAAGATTTCGCGGGCTTCGGGAGCGGCTTGGATAAAGGCCCAATACGGAAAGTGTTCCACTAGGCGGCGGCCCACCTCACTTTCTCGCTCGAGCCGAACCGAGAGTTCCTCGCCGTAAACCCGCCAAAACTCGAGTTCATCTTGCAAAGTCCGCAGGCTTTGCCATTTCTGCGATACCGATTGCCATTGGGCCTGCATCGCCGCTAGCGATTTTTCCACCTCGAGGCCATATTCGGCATTGGCCCAGTTTGCTGCCTCGAGGTAGGCTAGGGGTCGGTTGAGGCTGAGGGTATCGTCTCGGTCAAATAGCACCGCTTTTAAAGTCATAAAGTACAGTTTAGAACATGGTGCGCGGGGTTTCAGGTATCAAACACCCGCTTCTCCAAAAAAGCTTCATACTCGAGGCAATTGATCACATGCTTAGGGGTCAGCCCCGCTTTTTGGGCCACCCGCACCCCGTACTCGAGGTCGCCCAGCCCCGCCAGAACGTGGGCATCGGTGTTGATGGCAAATTTGAGTTGATTGCGCCACTTTAAAGCAATGCGCCAATCCAAATCCAAACGGTTGGGGTTGGCATTGATTTCAATGGCGGTGTGGTGCGCCAAGGCCGCCTCGAGTACCGCGTTCATATCGAAGCTGTAACTGGGGCGGCGCAGCAGCAAGCGGCCCGTGGGGTGGCCCAAAACCGTGACCAAGGGGTGCGAAGCCGCCCGAACCAAGCGCTCGGTTTGTTCGGAAAAACTGAGGGTGAAATGGCTATGCACGCTGGCAACCACATAATCCAGCTCGAGCAGCAGATCATCGGGGTAGTCTAGGGTTCCATCCTTCAAAATATCCACTTCGGCACCCTTCAAAATACGGAACCCTTCTTGGCGAAGCGCATCAATCTCGAGCATCTGTTGGCGCAAACGATCTGCACTCAGGCCGTTGGCGTAGAAGGCTGAAACGCTGTGATCTCCCATGCCGAGGTAAGAGGGAGCAAGCGGGCGAGACGGCGAGATTTGGGTGTCTCGGTTTTGCACGGCTTCTGCGAGTTGGCGCACGCTGGGAATGCCGTCGGAATAGTGGCTGTGAACGTGGATCAATCCGCGAATGTCGTGTACCGTGATCAATTCCTCGAGCGGGGGTAAACTTTTTATATACTCGAGGCCCAATTCTAAATGCTCTTTTTCGCGGTACGGCAACGGAATATCGGGCAGCTCGAGGGCATTTAAAACCTCCTGTTCACTCGAGCAGGGGAGAAGTACACCATTTTTAAACAAACCGCTCGAGGTGCTATAGACCGATAACAGGGTCAAACCCCGCTCGAGCGCCCGATTTTGTAAAAATGCACCCCAAGCCTCGCCCACAAACAGGCTATCCAACGCTCCTCTGGTTTCGGCAGGGGCAAAACCCACCTCAAAAGGAATCTTGCCCCAACGCCCCGCCACAGAATGCGGTTTTTCCTCGAGCTTAGAAACCTCCGCCACTCCCTCGAGCCTAGTTTTAACCCCCTCGAGCGTGGCGGTCACGGTGATTTCCACACTGCTCAACACCTCGAGGCCACGGGCCACACTTCCCGCCGCTTTGGGCTGGCTGGCTGCAAAAAGCTCGAGCAAACGCTGTTGCACCTGCAAACCCACAGGCAAAAGCCATTGTTCCCCCGCTGCAAGGGCAAACTGCACATTCTCCAAAATAGTCTGGGCGCTTTTGGCGGCGAATCCTTTGATTTTGGCAAGTGCGCCCGATTCGGCGGCCTGTTGCAGCCCGAGCAGCCCCACAATGCCCGCATCCCACAGCACACGCACTTTTTTGGCTCCCAAACCGCGCACCCGAAACAAGTCCAAAACCCCCTCGGGAACTGCACGGGCCGCCTCGAGGTAGGGGACAAACTCTGCAAATTCAAAGCGATTCGCCTCGAGGTAGTTCATCAGCGCGTCCGCCAAGGTTTTGCCCACTCGAGGCACACCCTTAAAACGGGTTTGCTCGAGGGCGGTTATATCGCCCTCCCACTCTTCCAAACCCCGCGCAGCAACCGCAAAACTTTTGGCCCGAAATTCTTCCCCAATCAGCTCGAGGATTTGCGCGGTGCGCTCGAGCAGAGAAACCAAGTGTTTTTTATCCATGTGAATGACCCATGCTGGATGCTACCACTTGGCTTTCCATTTCTCGAGGGATTGAGTGAGGGGTGGATACCTGCTGCTGACCTGAAGATTGGGGATCAGGTTTTAACCTCGAGCGGTGCGGTTGGGGTTGTGACTTTGGTACGGGCGTACCAGAAGCTACAAGAGAGGTATAATCTCGAGGTCGCAAGGGTACATACTTTTAGTTTAGGCTCGAGCGGCTGGATTGTTCATAATGCTGAGTGTGACTATATGTGTTGGGTTTGAAAAATTTTAGTCTCGAAAAAGTAACTTAAGCTGTAG
Organism: Deinococcales bacterium; assembly: GCA_025359705.1. Lineage (GTDB taxonomy): Bacteria > Deinococcota > Deinococci > Deinococcales > Deinococcaceae > JACMOA01. The sequence continues at coordinate 5,296 of JANYFS010000387.1, forward strand.
GTGGTTGTACGTTGATGAGTAATCCAGAATGGATAATTACTTTCACAAACGCCATCGCAAATCCTAATATTTCATTTACGGTTAATTTAAATGGAATGACAGGAGGAACCGTAGAAGCTAAAGTTATGAATGCTGTGCAAAAAGCTGTGCCAAACGCGTCAAACTCGTCTATTATGGACTGGGAAATGTTACAATTGTACCAAGAAAATAAATTACATGAGGTAAGTTTTACCTCTTTAGGTCCGAAAAGTGTGAAAATGCTTGTAATCCCTTCTCTCCAAGGTGGTGAGGTAATAGTGTGAAAATAGACTTTTGTGTAGAAAGAAATTTTGAGATATGGTTCTATACACCGAGCCATAATCAGCTTCTTGTTAGAAGCAATATAGATCAAGACAATTTAATTGATAGCAGGATTGAAATTTTATTTAAGGGAGTATCTGCTGTAGTT
>JANYFS010000388.1 GCA_025359705.1 Deinococcales bacterium
CGCATGAGTGTGCCAAGTTACGTAGACAACGTGGAAGAAGTCTCGAGCCTGCGGGGAATCCGTGTGGATCAGGTTTTTGTGGGAACCTGCACCAATGGTCGTTTGGATGACCTGCAAGAAGTTGCCCGCATTCTCAAAGGCCGCAAAGTCCACCCCGATACCCGCCTGCTGGTGATTCCCGCCAGTTCCCAAGTCCTCGAGGAAGCCATGAAGGACGGCACGTTACTAACCATCATCCAAGCGGGCGGAACCCTCAGCACCCCAGGTTGTGGGCCGTGCATGGGCCGTCACCAAGGGGTTTTGGCTCCAGGTGAGGTCTGTGTCTCCACCAGCAACCGAAATTTTATCGGGCGGATGGGTGACAAGGATGCCAAAATTTACCTTGCCAGCCCCGCTGTCGCCGCAGCTACCGCAGTGATGGGAACTATTGCCCTGCCCACAGATTTACCCGAACTGACTTTGGTGTAGTCTCGCTCGAGCCTTGGTATAAACGCTCTTGGTGTAAACTCTAAAGCATGTCCATCACCAATCTTCGAGAATTCACCGAGTTTTTTTTGAGACTCCTGCCCGATGAATCTTTGAGTGGCATCGATCAAAACCATACTTTTTTTACTGAAACCCTAAAAATAACCAGCGAAACCCAAGGAGTAGAAATCGCCGCCGAATTAAAAGTGGTTTTTTCTACTCTTTTTGCCAGTGGAACTACCCTAACCTATAGCCCCAAAGGGGATATTGAAGCGCGGTTTTATGGCAAGAAACAGATTAAATTTGTATTGCACACCCTATGTGGGCAAAACAAAACCTCGAGAGGAGCAGCTTTTTTGGCGTATACCATCACATTGGATAGCTATTTGCCCGAAACGGAGCAGAAAGATAAATCGCTGAATAATCTTAAATTCTTAATTCGTTTTGGTTGTATTGCCGTGATGGTGGCGATCAGCTTGATGTTCTTGATCCCTACAGGCAAACGTTTCGAGGATAATTCTTTTGTGGTGATGTTCTTGCTGGTAGTCGGGGTATTGGTGGGGATGTATTTGAGCATTTGGGTAGAAAATATGGTGAGAAGCCGAATGGTGTTAAAGGACGCTCGAGCAAATCTGTTACTTGAGAAGAAAAATCAAGAAGAGCATATTAAAAAAAGTGTTTTAGCAATGCTCGAGGGATATAAAAATGCTCTTCGAGAAACTTAGGGCATTTGCTAGAACAACGAATGAATAACACTACTAAAAAGAAGATTTATTCGTTTGAAACACAATATGTGTAATCATGCTCTTATCGGAAAACGGATCATGGACAACTATTCTAATTGATGCTCGAGAGTTTAGAGCTTTCGATATTTTCACTAACCGCAGTACGTTGAACCATGAGGTTACAAAAAGCCATCACCACTTGGGGGTCAAATTGGCTGCCCGCATTGTTGCGGATCTCCTCGAGGGCTTCTTGGGGTGTCCAAGCGCGTTTGTAGGGTCGGCTCGAGGTGAGCGCATCATAGACATCCACCACGCTAAACACCCGAGCCAGTAGCGGAATGTCTTCGCTGGCAAGATGATCGGGGTAGCCTGCACCGTCCCAACGCTCGTGGTGGTGGCGCACAATCTCGAGGACTGCATTTTCCAAAAAGGTCAGATTTTGTAACATGCGGTGGCCCGTGACCACATGGGTTTCGATGTGCTGGCGCTCTTCGGGAGTGAATTTACCCGCCTTGAGCAAAACCTGATCAGAAATGGTCAGCTTGCCCACATCATGCAGGTAGGCACCTTGGCGCATGTTTTCGACTTGTCGCCCTGAAAGTCCCATGTGTGTCGCCAAAGCGGTACTCAGGTCGGTCACGCGCAAGGTGTGGCCTTCGGTTTCGAAATCGCGGTACTCGAGAGCTATTCCCAAGGTATACAGCGAGTGACGATACGCTTCCTCGAGTTCAAAAATGGCATTCTGTTGGGCAATCCTCGAGCCTGCCAGCCGTGCTACTGCGCCAATCAGGGCTTTTTCGTAGCCCAAAAAATCACGGTCTTGCTCGATGGCGAGCAACAAGGTTCCCAGTGGGCGGTATTCTTTTTCGGTGACAGGAACCGCCGCCACTCGAGCCTTGGTGAAGTTGGGAACGCCTTCCACAAAGTGCGGAGCATTCCAAGAATCTTTAAGGCTGCTGAATTCGCTTAAAACTGCGTTGGGCAAGTAACTTCCCTCGAGCCGAGCAAAATGCCCAATACCGCGCAGCACCTGATAATGTTCGTTGTTGGTAACCCAGCGCACAAAAGCCACGTGCTTTGCCAGTCCCAACTCAGATAAGGTATGCACACTCATGCGGTGGACATCGCTGACCAGATTGGCCCGTGCCAAATCGGTGGAACCTAGCTCGAGGGCTTTAAGTGCTTTATCCAGGCTGCGCTCGACCCGTCTGGCTCGCTCGAGCAGCAAGGTGGTGACGGTCAGGCCCAGCAGCCCCGCAATGCCGCCCAGAAAAACCGCCAACCAACCCTCATTATCAAACAGCAAACGGTGGGAAAACCCCAACAGCAAAATGGCTAAGGGTAAAATCCAACGCAAGCCTCGGATTCCTTCTTGCCAAGCCGCCAAAACAAAAGCCAAAAAAGCAAAAGATAAGGTGATTTCGGGCAGGTTAAAGGTGGAACACAACGCCATCAAACCCAAAGCCAAGAAAAGGCTTAGCCCTCGCACGGCCCATAGGGAAAGCGGTTGAACATCAAACATATTTTTTCTAAGACTCCTTTATTTAACCAAATTTTACTAAACAAAAATGGTTGGCCTCATCATATATATTATTTTAGTTTGCCTTTCTCGACTTATCTCGACAAGTCCTTTGGCGTTTGCTCATGAACTGATTCCATACCACACTTCAAGCCCACGATTCATGCCTATGATGCAACCTATAACGCTGTCTATGCTCGAGATGTCACTAGGTTTGCA
>JANYFS010000421.1 GCA_025359705.1 Deinococcales bacterium
TTTGACCAACTTTTTAAGGGTCAAGGGGATATCGGTGTCTGGCTCGTCCACTTTCATTTCCAAACCTTACCCATTCTTTCCTCGAGTGTCTACCCGCTCATCTGCCCATCTCACCCCCTCGAGAGGTCGCTAATCACATACGCTTCTAGCTCGAGGTGAAATTCTGTAGCGGCTCGAGCCACTACACCCACTCATCAAAGCTTGACACAATCTGCTCGTAAGTTTGCCATCACAACCCCAACCGCTCATAACCCAAGCCCATCGCCCGCCCAGCCCCATTCCAACCCGAAAGCAGCGACAGCGGCACGCCCCCGCCAGGATGTACCGTGCCGCCCACCTGCCACAAATTGCCCACCCCCGCAAATTGCCACGGGTGGCGTAAGGTTCCCAAAAGCCCGTGTGGAGCGCGTCCATATAGCGCCCCTCGAGCGCCAAAACGGGCATAATCCTGCGGGGCCAAAATTTTATGCTCAAGGATCGGTAGGTTTTGCCACGCCTTCAAGCGCTCGAGCAGTAGGGCGGCGTAACCCGCTTTGTCGGGGGCGGGAACGGGGGGGCTGTTGACCATCAAAAAGCCTGTGTTGCCGTCGGTGTGCAGGTATAACGTGGGGTCGCGGGGTAGAGTTCCGCTCGAGATGTTGGCCCACTCGAGGGCGTAATCCTGTGGAAATTGGATTTTGTGGGCCAAGCCGTGATCCCCTTCTAGCTTGAGCAAAACTGCAAACCCCGAAACCCCCAGAGGATATGTGGGGGCAGCCCTGCCCAATAGCTCGAGGGTAAAAGCACGATCTAGCGCGGAGATATAAAGATCTGCCCGCTCGAGGCCCGTGTTTGTTTTTACACCTGAAATTTTGCCGTTTGTTTGCTCGAGGGCCAAAACTTCTGTGTTTAGTCGAATCTCCACCCCCAACCGCTCGAGCATGGCCCGCAAATCGGCAACCAAACGGGCAAACCCCCCCTGTAAATGCCACACCCCCAGCCCCAATTCCACATGGGCAATGTTGTGCAGTACGGCGGGCGCGTGGTACGGGTTGGCTCCCATATAGGTGGCAAAGCGCAGGAAAAACGGGGTCAGGTACTTTCCACTTTGCACCAGTTTTTCCAGCGAGCTGAAGGGGTGGGCCTTCAGGCCGTGTTTCAAGCCATACTGGGCTAGGTTCAGCAGGGTGGGCGGCGGAGCCAGCAAAAAGGTGTCCACCGCGCCGTGGTAAAGCTGCTTGGCCTCCTCGAGCAGATCCACATAACGCATCTGTTCGGCAGGCCCGAGCTGCTCGAGGGTGGGGTTTATCTCGAGGGTGGGGGCGAATTCTCTGCCGTCCGCAAAGTAATAGTGGGTTAGGGGCGAAACGGGATGCAAGGGTGGCATAGGGAAATTGGCTTTTTGGTACAGGGTTCTCACCAGTTCGGGCAAGGTCAAAACCGTTGGCCCCGTGGGGACGCCCTGCCAGCCTTGGGCTTTGCCACCCAAAAGGCTGTCCCGCTCGAGCAAAACCACTTCATATCCCTCGAGGGCCAAATGCAGTGCCGCACTCAGACCCGCAAATCCTCCACCCAAAACAGTTGCTTTCATCGTTGGTATTCTCGTCCTTTCCAGCGGTATTTCTTTTTTAGCGCTCGAGCGTAAATCGGTAGGGCTGCCAAAGGGGAAAGTGGGGTGGAAAGTGGCTCGAGTAGGTCGGTTTTTTCGGTGCGGCCTGTTTTAAGGTTGACCAAATACCGCTCGAGCAGACCCAAAAGGGCCACGCTTGCAAAGCCCCGCTTCCACAGCAGCCACGGCAAAGTATAGGCCAACACATGAAATACCATCGAAGCCAGTACCAGCACCATGCTACCTCCGTGAAAACTCCGCAGGTTTTTCCCGAACCCCTCGAGCGCCTCCACATAGCCGTGATACATCCGCACCCCGATCACTGTTCCACCCAAAGCCAGTCGCAGCCGTCCACCAATGCCCTTGAGCTTGCGGGCCAGCTTTACATCCTCGAGAACTTCATTTCGCACACTGGCGTGACCGCCCAGCTTTTCATAGGCACTGCGCCGAAAGGCCATCAGTTGCCCATTTCCCGCACTTGCCACACGAAAGGGAAGATAGATCAACGGATACGGGAACAGGGTCAGCAGCACATCGTCGATCAGCGGCACAATTAGGCGTTCACCCCAGCCCTGCACCTGTTGGCGGGGCCACACACTCAGCAGGTCGGCATTTTGTCGCTCCATTTGCTCGAGCAGGGCTGCCAGTGCGCCTTTTTGCCACAACACATCGGCATCGGTAAAAATCAAGATTTCACCTCTGGCGTGCTGAGCCAACTGATGACAGGCCCAATTTTTCCCCACCCACCCTTCGGGTAGAGTTTTTCCATGCAGTACATGAAAATGTCCCTGTTGGACTGCCATTTTTTGGGCGATGGAAAAGCTATCATCGCTCGAGCTGTCATCCAAAACCAGCAGCTCTACCCCTTTAAAGTTCAATTGCTCGAGCAGCCCTGGCAGGGTGTGGGGCAGGTTGCGGGCCTCGTTTCGCATTGGCATCAAAATGGACACTCGAGGGGATTCTGCGCTGCTGTTTTGTATGGGTAGTGGGCTATGTGGCAAATGCAATGCTCTCGAGCTAAGCCCCCGTTTTGTTCGTGCCTCGAGGGGTTTTTGGGCTTCTGTCAGCTTGGGAAACAACCCCAAATTGATCAGGGCCACCGCAACTTTGTAGCCAAGCAGCGCGAGTAAGGTGGTTTTAAGAGAACGCAAAAGAAGATCAGCTAGCCGCCCAAACATTAGACGCATCATCAGAGTTTAACGCTCTAAAGTCCGCATGGTTTGCTACAAGGGCAAGTTGAGACTCGAGAGCGTCCAGCAAAGCGTGTCAGAAAGAGATCTTTTGCATCATTAGCCAGCACAAAAAATGTATTTGCCTTTTCATCTTTCCTCTTTCATCTTTCCTCTTTCTTTTTTCCTCTCGAGCAGGGCCAAAGATCTTTCTTTATTGTCAATCCATCACTTCTTAAGCTGTCCACTGCAAAATCCTTTTCAACCAGTGGTTCAAGAAAGCATTTCCTTCGCCTCCTCGAGTGTTTTGTTTATGTTCAAACAGCGGTTCAAAGCCAGGCAAGGGCCGCTCTGGATCATGCAAAAGAAGTTCGGTGTCCAGCCGCTCGAGCATGGCAGAAAGGGTGCGGGATAGGTCGCGCTCGAGAGTGGGGTGTCCCAGCCACAGATAGGCTTCGGGAAGTTGGCTGCCGCGCAAGACCACCCGCACCGCCAGCGGGTAAATGGGTACAGCGGCTTTTTGGGCCAGCCAGCCCGTTCCTTTTTGTAGGGTTTGTAGCGGGCCAACTGGTTTGATGTCGCCTTCGGGATAGATAAAAAAAGGTTCACCTGCCTGCAAGCGGCGCAGTGCGGGGCGCAATTCGCTCGAGCCAAGTACCCCCAACACCCGAAAAAAAGAGAAGCGAGCAAGGTTTTTTTCATTCATCAAAATCCCAAAAGGCCAACTTTGCCCCCAGGCCAACTCCGCCGCCAAATATCCATCCCACCATGAATGATGATTTGCTGCAATCAGCCCGCCGTGTTGCGGTAAATCTCCCCGCAGATACACTCCATTTAGGCCGCTACGCAGGCTCGAGCGGATCACTTTTTTCAGCATCAAAGCTGCCAAAAAGCGCACAGACCTCTTGAGATGCGAGGTGAGATGGGATGCGAGATGGGATGTGATCACAGCGTTTCTGGAGGGTTTGACGGAAGTTTTGGGTACTCGAGGGATCATTGTTTTAATTCTAAACTCCGATCTTGCTCTGACTCTTGCTCTGACTCTTGCTCTGACCTCGAGGGGATCATATTTGCAGGTCGTTTCATCGTTAAAACGCTTCATATGTGGGGCAAAATGACCTGCTCAATTTACCTCGAGGTCTGGGATCGGGGTTGAAAATGTTTGCGGCAATACTCCATTTCTTGACCAAATCTTAACAAGAATACGTAATACTCGATCTCGAGGAGCTTGAAACCATGTCCCCTTTGCCCTTTTGGAGTTCGTTAAAAAATTTGATACAAACCCTCGAGCGTTCAAAAATCGCTTACAAAACTGCTGAAAAAACTGCCCATAAACCTGTTTGGTATTCTAGCCATTTTGAAGGGGTTTTGGGGACTTCGCTCGAGCTAAAAATTCAAACCAGCCACCCCACTGTTGCGGCGGAGGCGCAAAAATTGCTTTTGGCAGAGATTTCACGGCTCGAGCGGATTTTTAGTCGTTTTATACCCGATAGCGAACTATGTGTTTGGCTGCAAACCAACCAAGAAGTGCAAGTTTCCCTCGAGCTGGCGGAGGTTTTGCGGCGTTCGCTGGAATGGCAGCGGATCAGCGCCTGGGTATTTCATCCAGCTACCGATGCACTGAGTGTGTTGTGGCGACAGGCCGAGCAAACAGGGCGCGAACCCGATCCGCTCGAGCTGGAGGCGGTTTTGAGTTTATTGCGTCCCATTCCGTATACCCTCAAACTGCAAGATGGGAAATATTTTGCACGGCTTCTAACCGCTGTTTCGCTGAATTTTAATGCCATTGCCAAGGGTTACATCGTGGATTTGGCGGGCAAAGTGGCCCAAAGTGTGGCTGGGGTTAGCGAGGTTTTGGTCAATATTGGTGGAGATTTGCGGCACATGTCAAACCTGGAAAATCTGGGGAATCTGGAAAAGCTGGGAAGGCACAGCGTAAACATCAGTATTGCCGACCCCCGCTCGAGCGCCCAAAATATTCCGCCCATTGCCCAAATTCAGATTCACAATCAGGCAGTTGCCAGCAGTGGGCATCACCTGCGTGGTTTTCGGGTGGGGGAGACTTGGTATTCCCATTTGCTCGACCCCCGCACGGGCCGCCCCGTACCCGCTAAGATCTCGGCTTCGGTGATTGCCGACGACAGCGCCACCGCCGATGTTTTGGCGACCATTTTTAGTATTCTGCCCCCCAACCAAAGCCTAGAAATCGCCAACCAACTCCCTCGAGTGGGCTGTTTGTTGGTATCCCATGCAGATTCCCACTCAGATGCAGATTCAGATTCTTCAAGCACCAGATCAGCAAAGTTCTGTAATGCTTTTTGGAAACAACACGCGAGCAAAACCCCCCTAGGAGAAACCCCATGAAAACATCAAACCTGAAAACACCTGACCTGAAAACACAAACAAGCTGGATCAGCCGCAGAAGTTTTTTGGCTAAAGCTACCAGTGCCGCACTCGGCTTAGCTTTGGGAAGTTGGGCCAGTGCAGCAGTCAAAACGCAAAGTGGTGTTGCCGCCGTCAAATGGGATTCTTCCCTCGAGCTTGCGATCAACCTGACCCTAGAGCGCCCGTCTGGGGGCCGCTATGACCGCCCTTACGTGGCAATCTGGCTCGAGGATACCAACGGAAATGCGGTTCGCACCCTCGAGCTATGGATGAAATCGGATCGGGGCGGGGCGCGTTATTTGGAGCATTTGACCCGCTGGACCCGCGACGAAGCCAACCGCCAGAGCAAAGATGGTGGAGATTTGGTCAGTAGCGTATCCAGCCCCACTCGAGAGGCGGGGAAATACAGCCTAGTCTGGGACGGTAAAAACGATAAAAAATTGCCCGTCGGTCAAGGAACTTACTTTGTCTGCATCGAAACCGCCCGCGAACATGGCCCCTATCAACTGGTGCGGGAAGCGGTGGTCTTGGGTGCAAAACCCCTCAGCAAAAAATTGACGGGCGACGGTGAGCTGAAGGAGGTGAGTGTTGACTACCGTAAGCGGAAATAAACCCAAAAACACCAATGGCTCCAATACCAATGGTTCTAATAATGGTTCCAATGAACACGATCTCGAGCGGGATCTCGAGCAAGAGGGTGAACACGAGCTTGAGCAGGATAACCCACAGGGGGTCGCTCGAGTGCCAAATGGAAGCGTGTCTGGAAGCGCTCGAGTTGCCCGCAAGCGCCCTTTGCGCCTCAAAGTTCAGGGCTGGGTGCGCTGGTTGCACGTCTATACCTCGATGTTCAGCTTACTGATCGTGCTGTTTTTCTCGCTGACGGGTCTGACCCTCAACCATCCTGATTGGGCTTTTGGCAATGTCGCCACCCACCAAGAAGCCAAAGGAACCCTGCCCGTGGGTTGGCAGGTCAATCAAAAGGTGGATTGGCTGAAGGTCGTGGAGTATCTGAGAAGTGAAAACAAAGTGCGGGGCAGCGCGGGCGAAATGCGTTCGGACAGCTCCCAAAGTACCGTGCGTTTTGCTGCCCCAGGCTACTCTGCCGATATCGTCATCGAAAGCGCCACGGGCAAATATACCCTGAACACCACCGCCCAAGGCTTAGTTGCGGTGATGAACGACTTCCACCGAGGCCGCGATGCAGGTTCGGCATGGTCTTGGGTGATTGACTTGTCGGCAGGCTTTCTCACCTTGGTGGCCCTGACCGGTTTGGGTTTGCTGCTTTACCTCAAGAAGATTCGCGGTTCTGCACTCTTAGCGCTGTTGGGTGGCGGTACGGTGATTGGAATTATTATGAAATTGGCAAGTTGAATGGTAATTTGAACTTATATTGAATTTATAATGCTCGAGTAGTGCGAAAATGGGGTTCCTGTTGGATTGCTCGAGAGATTTTCAACAAAGTTCAATACGGTGTAGCTCGCTTTTTTTACGAATTACGAATCACGAATAACGAATCACGAATCACGAATCACGAATCAATACTCTAAATCCCCAACATATAAAGTAAAGCTTTGGGCAGTGCATTTCTCCATCCTACCCAGTTATGCCCACTGGCATACTCGAGGTACTGATGGGGAATTTTTTGGTCGTATAGCGTGGCTGCCATGCGGCGGTTGGGGCCGCAGAGCCACTCGAGGGTTCCACAATCCAGGGCTAGGCGTAAATGCGTGGGCGGGTTGTGCAAGACGCGCTCGAGCAAAGTTTCTTTGGCAAACGTGGTGTCGTGCTTGCCGTGGGCGCTGACTGCACCGTGTTCGGCAATAAAAGCTCCCGAATGGCTGATCACGCGGCTGTAGATGTGGGGTCGCTCGAGGGCAGTGTACACGCTGATCAAGCCGCCCAAAGATGCCCCCCACAAACCCCGCCCAGCAGCGTCGCGGCGCACCGCAAAATTGGCCTCGATGTAGGGCAATACTTCGTCTTCTAAGAATTCGGGATAGAGCGGATTAAGGTAATACTCGAGGTTGCGGTCATTCGGCTCGAGGAAAACCAGCACCGCAGGCGAAATCTGGCCCAAAGCCAGCAAGCGATCCAGCACTTCGCTCAGCCGCCCCGTGCGGTAAAAAGCCACCCCATCTTGCACATAATAAACGGGATATTGACTGTTCGGGTCGTAGTTGGGCGGGGTGTAAATATAAGCCCTGCGGGTTCCTGGAAATACTGTGCCACTCCAAGAATATCGGTGAACCGTGCCAATCTGCTGTGGCTCGAGTTTATGCTCGAGCGCATTACTTTGACCCGCCTCGAACACGTTATGCCGCACATATTTTCCCACCTCAACCCCACGCGCCCAGGCATACCACGGATTTTGGGTTTTGGCGGCCTCGGGGTCGGCAAAGGGCTTGCCACTGGCATCCAACCAAGCAAATTCCACCCAAGAATCTCGTGGAAACTCGAGCGAAACCGTACCCGTGGCAGGGTTCACTGGAAGTGCGGGAAACCGCTCCCAATCGGTAAAATCCCCAAAAAGCGCAACCGCTCTGGGGGGTGCAATAAATTTTACCGTGGTATTGATGATTTGGACAGGCATATTCACTCTTTGGGACAGAATTTAAATGTACCCAATCTTTAAGGATTTTGAGGACACAACTTAATACACTCGAGACAAAACTTTTTCACGAATAACGAACGACGAATTTCACCGATTGTTATAGTCGATCAAAGAACAGTGCAAAACTGCCAAGCGAATACCTTGATTCTCGAACAGTAAGCAAATATCACCACTATCAATATCTTGACGCTCGGTAACAGTTAATCCTTTGTCCTCTAGCAAACTAAGCGCTGATTTTATACTGGGCATCAAAATGACTTCTTCCATGTTCAAATCAATTGGCTCGAGAATATCTTCGGGGGCAAGCTCAAAGGAATCATCGTCATATGTTTCATTTTTGGTAATATCGTTATCAGTAGCATCATCAGCTATGTCGTCGGTAATAATCGCATCATCATCAATATCGCTTGGACGGGCTAAGAATTCAAAGCTATCGTTGAGACCCAAATCAAAGTTGAGCTTATCGAGTTTATTGGGAGTGGGTGGTGCGGGCTTGCTCGAGTTTGGTTTACTCGAGGGTTGAGTTACCTCGAGACTGGAGACATTCGTATTGGACACACCCGCATTGGGGATACTTGCATTTTCAATGGGTTTAGCAGGGGTTTCTAAAATCAGTGTTTCATTTGCGGGTTTTTCATCAATGGCTGTAGTTTTGCTGCTTTCATCCATATACCTGCTGACATCCAACATCAGCATCATAGGGTCGGCATTCATTGTTCTGACTTCGCTTTTCAAATTGACATCAAAGTAAAATGCACCTTTGTCTAAGGAAAGCAGTTTCATGGCAGCGGCATTGCCAAATTCTTGCTCCATTTGGGCGTGAACCACTTTACCATCGGCAAGATAAATGGTTCCTTGGCCCTCGATAACAATTCCCCCTGCGTTTTGCGTCACCGAAACCATTTGCAAAGCAGCAATGGCTCCACCTACCGTCTCGAGGCTGGCCCGCAGGTTTCCTGCGCTGGAAGGAGGGGTGACGGGTGGAGGGGCGGCAGCGGCGGCAGCGTAGCGACGTACCAAGGCTTCCACTCGAGCGGTCAGTTCGCGCAGCTCGAAGGGTTTGCCCAAATAGTCATCTGCATGGCTTAGCCCTTCGATGCGGCTGTCCAGATCGGTTCTGGAGGTCAGCATCAAAATACCCAAACGCTGCCCGTGCTTTTCACGCACATGTTTGGCGACTTCAAAACCATTCATTCCAGGTAAATTGACATCCGAAATCAGCAATACAGGGGGCTTCGCCAAAACCCCCTCAAGTCCGTCTAGGCCGTCGTGGTAAGTGGTGACTTTATGCCCCTTGGCTCCCAGAGCCAATTGAACCAACCGAGCAATTTCATAACTATCTTCAATAACCGTAATCTCAGCCATGCGCCCTCATATCCTACAGTATAGCCGCCCAAGTAGACTCGGGATGTCAAGAGGTGTGTGGCATGGTCAATTGCGGGTGTTCTCGAGTGCATTTAAGAAAGAGGGTATGCCAGAGTTTAGGCCAGAGAATGCCTAAACCACACATCCAAAATCGCCCCAATCAACATGGTTAAAGCTAGCCAACCATTGGCATCAAAAAAGGCAATATTCACTTTGAGTAGATTATCTGGGCGAACCAAACGGTGTTCGTAGAATAAAATACCACCCATCACCAGCACCGCCAGCACAAAAATCCAACTGGTACCAATCACCCAAGCCGATAAAAGCAACAGCAAAAACGTAATCAAGTGCGAAGCCGCAGCAATTTTGAGGGC
>JANYFS010000422.1 GCA_025359705.1 Deinococcales bacterium
ATATTGATCCATACTTAAATGCCTACAAGATTGGCTCTGGCGATATCACTTGGACACCGTATCTGCAACACCTTGCCAAGAAGGGCAAGCCAATTCTGTTGGCCAGCGGCGCTTCGACCTTTGAGGACGTAATAAGGGCAGTGGAAGCCGTGCGCGAATTCAATGGCAATATCTGCCTGATGCAATGCAACACGAATTACACGGGTAGTCTGGAAAATTTTAAGTACCTAAATCTGCGGGTGTTAAGTTGTTATCGGGAGATGTTCCCGGACTGCGTCCTGGGTCTGAGCGACCACACGCCGGGACACTCGGCCGTCCTTGGGGCCGTAGCCTTGGGCGCACGGATTGTGGAAAAGCATTTCACCGACTCCAACCAACGTGAGGGGCCAGACCACAAATTTTCGATGACGCCAATAAGCTGGCGCGCGATGGTGGATGCTACCCTTGAGCTTGACTACGCATTGGGCAACAGCATAAAGCGGATCGAACCGAATGAGCGTGCTACTGCAGTTGTGCAACGCAGATCACTATGTGCCGCTCGCGATATGCAAACTGGCCAAGTTATTTCCACGAGTGACCTTATTCCTTTGAGGCCATGCCCCCCCGATGCCTTTTTGCCTTATGAGACTGACAAACTACTAGGCAAAACGTTGAAGGCAGATCTTAAGTACGGGCAGTCTATAGCCCGCAAACACGTGGCATGAGCACAGAATCCAATGCTGCAGTTTTGGTGGTCATCCCCGCCTATAACGAAGCGGCGACCATAACTACTGCGGTAAGCAATGCAAAGTGTGTCGGTGATGTGCTTGTCGTGGATGATGGCTCAAGCGACAAAACGGCGCAAATAGCACGTACAGCTGGGGCTACAGTAATCAGCTTGCCGGGAAACCAGGGCTATGAGGGTGCCCTATCTAGAGGTATGCAGATTGCGATCGAAAGAGATTACGCCTTTGCGCTGACCATGGATGCAGACGGGCAACACAGCTTGCAATCGGCGCAAGTACTGATTGCTGCGGTTAAGGAAGCAGATATTGTCATCGGCGTGCGACAGAAGAAGCAACGCGCCGCAGAGTGGATTGCTGGATGGATTGGCTTGGCACTTTGGGGAGTACCAGACCCTTTTTCGGGTCTCAAGCTATACCGGATAGCAAGTTGCAAAAGGCTAGGTAGATTTGACAGTCGACTCTTAGTCGGAGCAGAAATGCTTGTACGAGCTCACCGCCAAGGTCTTGCATTGGCGACAGTACCGATAAAGACCTCGGAGCGCCTGGATGCACCAAGATTCGGCAGCACATTACGCGCGAATTTCAGGATCGTCCGCGCCATCTTCCTTATGATCGCCATCAGCTGGGGAATGTTGTGATGTTCCACATCCCCTTCGCTTCATTTTTCGTGTGTCTAACTCGCCAATGAATTGTTATGAAGCCTAAACCCACCCCATTTGCGCGTAGTTTTGACATGAACCAGCTACGCCGACAACATGTTGCCGATCAATGTGTTTGCTGCGGTAGCCTGAACCTTACCTCTACGCCAGCCATCCTTATGCCCTTTGTAGCGCACCGAACCTTTGGATGGGCACCAGTGATGATTGATGAGAGCTGGGGTCTGAAGACTGTGCAGAAGGGTATGGCCTACACCGTTTGTCGCAGTCTAATGTGCTCAGATTGTGGACTGCTGTTTTCAGACATTCGGTTTTCCGACGATGAGTTAACAAGACTCTATCAAGACTATCGAGGATTAGCTTATACGGATCTGAGAGAGCACTATGAACCAAGTTACACATTGCGCAACAATGCCTTAATGCAGCAACTCAACTACGACGGCATGGTGGAACGATTCTTGAAACCGTTGTTGCATATGCCACCAAAAATATTAGACTGGGGAGGCGATACCGGAAAGAATACGCCGTTTCGAGACCAGTGCAAAAAATTAGATATTTACGATATTAGCGAAGCTCCAGTTATTGATGGCGCAAACGCGGTCAGCCGTGAACAAGCTAAGGGCAATCAATACGATTTATTTGTCTGCAGCAATGTACTCGAACATGTTCCTTATCCCTCAGACACTTTGCTAGACATTACACAAATAATGCAAAAAGAATCTATTCTTTATATTGAAGTTCCTTTAGAAGACATAATTAGAGAGCATGGATCTAATGCACTTCAATATAAGAAACATTGGCACGAGCACGTTAATTTCTTTAGCCCGATCGCGTTACAAAGTTTACTGAAAAACTGTGGCTTAATAACTATCGCACAAAACAATCATACTCAGATCACCGCCGGACTGAAAACCTCTTATTTGATGCAAGTAGCTTGCCGCCTGACTGATAAGCTAATACCGTTAAATTAAACTTCAAATAATTTTGTCTAAATTTATTATCTACTACAATAAATACCTTAATTTATGTAAAGTATTTATGGGTAAAAGTGCCACACTAAAGTTATTGCCAATAGATAGTAATTTTTTGCAAAAAATAATTGTCAGAGGTGAGAATTCGAGCGAGAGTTCTAAAACTTTACTTCTTCTTGACGATTGATTAACCATGAGAGAAAGATTTCCGAAGTGTTTGGCATAGATATTCGAACCGTAGGCTTAACTCGAATGGATTGGGTGGCTCGAGGCTGTGTATCCTTAACTGATGCACTTAGCCCAGGTACACCTAAAAAGATACTGCCGACGCAACTTGAGAGACTGGTGAAATTAGCTATAGAGGAGCCTCTG
>JANYFS010000610.1 GCA_025359705.1 Deinococcales bacterium
GCAGTTCGCGTTCCTCTTCCAAATCCAGTTTGCGGGCATCGGTTTGGCTGCGGCTCGAGGCTGCAAAGCTGGGCGATACAATCAAATATAAAATAAACAAGGCAAAAGCAGTGATCAGCGAGGCAATTAAAACAAAGTTCATTTCACTTCCTCGAGTGTGATCTCTTTATTACGCTTGAGCATTTCACGTTCTACCCGCTCGAGCATTTCTGGAGAGATTTCGCTATTGGATTTGCGAGCCATCACATTCCACCACAGCCCCATACCTGCCAGCAATACCAAAATCGGCACGCCCCACAAGATAATTCCCAAACCTTTTTTGGGAGGCTCGAGCAAGATAGAATCACCATAGCGTGCGGCATAAAACTGCTCTACTTCGGCTTCAGTTTTGCCATTCTTAAAAAAAACAGCCACTTGGCGGCGCACTTCTTGCGAAAATTCCGAATTGGAATCCGCCACCGACTCACCCTGACACACCAAACAGCGCAACCGTGCAGTAAACGCCCGCAAACGGTCCATTTCTTGGGCATTCAAAATGGGCATCGGCTGCATCACTTGGGCTAGGCTCGAGGGAACCAGATAAACACATAAAGAAATGCTTGCAATGATTAGCACTCGAGCCTTACTTAAAACATGTTTTGAAATTATACTCACAAGACAACCCCAATCTTCTCGAGGTTGCTTTTTAAAATCTCGGCGGTCATTGGCCCCATATAGCGCTTGACAATAATTCCTTTGGCGTTGATAAAGAAGGTTTCGGGTTGACCTGTTACTCCATAGTCCGAAGCCACTTTAAAGTCGGGATCGGGCAAACTGGGGAAGCCAATGTTAAATTGTCGGGTAAAGGCCATCGCATCGGGCAGTTTATCGTGAACCAAAATCCCCAGCATTTGTACTTTGCTGCCGTGATCTTGATAAAAGGCCGAAAGCAAGGGGGCTTCGGTCTTGCAGGGGTCGCACCACGAGGCCCAAAAATTGATCATCAGCGGTTTACCTTTGTACTGCGCCAAATCCAGCGGCTGCCCCTCGAGCGCCGTACCCGCAAAAGTAGGTGCAGGACTGCCCTCGAGGGCGCTGGTGCTGTCGTCGCCGCCACCGGTCAGCAGGGCGTAACCGAGCAAGGCAATCAAAGCCAAAACCAAAATCACAGGGAAAAACTGCTTCATGCAGGGGTTCCCTCGAGGGCGGTTGTGGTTTTACGTTTCCGCTCGAGACTGGGGGTCATGACGCTAATTCCCGAGCCAATCACCATGATCAAGGTTCCCAACCAGATCCAAGACACCAACGGAGATTCAATCACCCGTAAAACCACCCATTCCCCTTTAGCTTGATCCGATTCGGTGAGGACAATATAGCTGTCTCCCCAAAAATGATAATGCACCGAAGGAGAAAAGGTATTATTGCTCGAGTTTTTAAACAAGCTGACCGAAGGGTCATATTCTTCGCCGTCATAGATGACTTTGGCAGACAAGGTGCGCTTATGGCTGAAGTCTTCAGCGGAAGTTAGCAAAAAGCTAATGTTATTGCCAAATACCGTTTTGGATTCGTTGAGGGCTACCCGCACCATTTCTTCTTGTTTGTAGGCAGTGGAAAAGGTCACGCCCAAAACCAGAATTACCAAACCAAAATGGGCCAAATATGCACCGTAACGGCGGGGCAAAGCCACAAACAGCTCGAGTGCAGCCCCCAGCGGGTTTTTACGGTTGCGCTCGAGGGCAGCTTTGACCACCAAAAAGACCAGACCAATCACGTTGAAGGCACATAAAAAAATGGTCAGCAGTACCGTCCAGCGGTCAATTCCAAAAATCAGTGCGGCAACCGTAGGAATGAGGGCAAGCGCAAGGGGCGCTCGAGCCTGTTTCCACAGGGCTTCACCGGTCATGCGCCGCCAGGTTAGCATTGGCCCCAAACCCATAAATGCCAGCAAAAACCAGCCCAAGGGCGCGGCAAATTGGTTGTAAAACTGCGGCCCCACTTGGGTTTTGATGTTTTTTAGCGACTCGATCAGCACGGGGTACAGCACCCCCAGCAAAGACAGCACCGCGAAGGAAATAAAAATCACATTGCCCGCCAAATATCCCCCTTCCCTCGAGAGGATGCCTTCGGAGGCTTTTTGATCCCGAATCAGGCTCGAGCGCCAAGTGGCAAGGCCCACCCCAATCAGCAGCAATACGGCGAAAAAGCCCAAAAAGACAATCCCAATCGGGCCGTTTCCAAAGGCATGAACGCTTTGCACGATTCCTGAGCGGTTGAGAAAAGTACCAAAAACTGTACTGGCATAGGCCAAAACAATCAACCACAGGTTCCAAGCCGCAAAACTGCGTTTGCGTTCTTGAATCTGCACGCTGTGCAAAAAGGCAGTCGCCAGCAACCACGGAATAAACGAGGTGATTTCCACGGGGTCCCAAGCCCAGTAGCCGCCCCAACCCAAGGTTTCATAGCTCCAGTAGCCGCCTGCCACAATTGCCGCCGCCAAAAAGGACCAAGCGGTCAGGGTCCAGCGGCGGGTTTGCACAATCCAGCTCGAGCCAAGTTGCCCCGTGACCATCGAGGCCACCGCGTAGGCAAAGGGTACCGACAAGCCCACAAAGCCCAAGTACAGCAGCACGGGGTGAACCCGCATCATCCAGTGATTTTGCAGCAGTGCGTTCAGTCCCCCTCCCTCGAGCGGTGGGTTTGGCACGGCAGTAAAGGGGTTGGAGATGCCCAGATTGACTCCCAAAAAGAAGATGAGCGAGACAAACATGGTTCCCATCGCCCAGGGTCGCAGGGCATCTTTGCGGGCAGTCAGCGACAAAATAAAGGTATAGAGCGCCAAAATCCAAGCCCAAAACAAAATACTCCCCTCGAGCGCCCCCCACAGTGTCACCATCTTGACCCACAGCGGAGCCTCGGTGAAGCCCGCCTGAGCCACATAACCCACCGTAAAATCGTTGGAGATCAGCGCCCGCTCGAGCAGAATCACCGCCAAGCTCGAGAAGGCAAAAACCCCCCACGCACTGCGCCGCCCGCCCTCGACCAGTCGCGGATCACGGCGCAACCCGCCCAAAACCGACAGCACCAGTCCCAGAATTGCCATACCCAAAGCCAGCAGCAACACCAAAGAACCCAAGGCTCCTGTTTGGCTGAGATCGGGCAAAATAAGTGTGTTTAGCATGGTTGTTTACCTCTTTAGTGTTGTCGGCTATGCGTTTTTTGTTTTTGATTTCGTTATTCGTCATTCGTTAAGCGACCAAGCCCGCTAGGTGCTGCTGTAAGGTCAACACAAGATTGGGTGACTCGAGGAGGGTATTTATTTTTTATCTTTTATCTTTTGTAGGTAATTATGCGAAGCACACGCAGCACGCTGCGCTCAAATGCTAGTCTTAGACAGAACGCCAAAAATCTATCGTTTGTTTATCTCTCGAGGGAATGATGTATTGGTATCTTGGGAAGTTTTTTATATCTAGGAAACATCTATCAAAAATCTCCCACTGGAAGTATTATGATGCACCCCTACATTAAAAGATTAAAAGATTAAATCGTTCTCCCGCCCTCTCGTCTTCAAAAATACGTACCCTATTACCCTCTCAAATCTTCACCCACCCGTCAAACTCTTGGGAGATAAATCAATTCCCTTGCTGGGTGCTTTATATTCTTCGCTGTGCTTGACCAGCAAATTACTTCCCTCGAGGGTTCCATTCACCATCTTGCCTTCGACAATCACACCCAAACCTTCTTTAAACAAATCGGGGATACCCCCGTTATAATGCACGGGATATTCCATATTTCCATCGGTGGCAACAAAACGCAGATCAAAGGTTTCTTTATTGTATTTGACCGTACCCATTTTGACCTGTGCGCCCATGCGTAAGGTCTTATCGGTATAATCACCCTCTTGGGTTTTATATTCGGTTGGGGTGATGTAATAGTTGAGGTTGGTTCCTAGGTTGTTATAGATCAGGGTTCCAGCCACACCCAAAAAGGCGAATAGTGCAATCCAATACCCCACTTTAGAGCGGCGAGCGTGGCGTTTGATTGGAGTCGAGAGTGGGTTTAGCTTCGCAGGGCTGCTCATTCTTCGTCACCCTCGAGCGAACGAAGTTTGCGGTACAGATAGATTAAATACCCAGGAACCAGAATTAGAGTAGCCACATAGACAGGAACGAAAAAGACCCAATATTTATCCCAATCCATTATGCACTTCCTTTTACGGTGTCTTGACTGGTTTGTTGACTCATTTGAAACTCCCGCTCGAGTTCACGGTCTTCTTGGCGCTCGAGGCGGGCCGCTAGTTTTCCCCGTAAACGCAATAAATACACAAACAACACCGTAAAGGCGATCAAATTAATAAACAACGCCTCGAGCATTCTTGGGTCTGCACTCAGTGAGGTTTTACCCAAAATATTGACCGTGTACCCTTGGTGCAAAGATTTCCACCAACCGGTACTCATATAATTGAGTGGCACACTCAGTGAAGCTGCCACACCCACCACACCTGCCACTCGAGCGCGGCGGTGTGGATCATCAATCATGCCCCGAACAATAAAATAACCCACATAGATTAACAGCAAAATGGCGGTGGTGGTTTCTTTGGGTTCCCATGTCCAGTAGGCTCCAAAGGTCGGCTTGGCCCACAGCATTCCACCCAGCAAAGTCAGCGACATCAAAATCAGGCCAATTTCCGAACAGGCCGCCGCCAAACGGTCAAAACGGCGGTTTTTTTGAATCAGATACATCAGGCTAAAAAAGGCTGTGCCAGCAAAAGCAAGGTAGGCCACCCATGCAGTAGGCACATGCACATACATGATCCGCACCAAATCGCCTTGGTTTTTATCGGGCGGCGAAACGATGGCAAAATAGGTTCCAGCCATAAACAACACCAATGTCACCCAACCCAGAATGGTGGCAACGGTATCTTTTTTAGTTTTAAACTTCAGGTCAGACATTTGGTTAGATGGTGTTTCAGACATGGAATCCCCCTGTGTCTCTGTACTCGAGTCTTCAGTCTCGCATCTCGTGTTATCTATAGCATGAGGCATGGTTAGGGGGATGAATAGCCCGAAAATCACCTACCCCCAATCAGGTGCATGGAATGGCTTATTCTGGAGGGTATGTCAAGCAACCGATCTTTAGATCCGCAACAATTCAAACAAGCTCTGGGGCGCTTTGCCAGTGGTGTCACCGTGGTGGGCATCCTCGAGGGGGACATTATGCGGGGTATGACCGCCAGTGCTTTTATCTCGGTGTCGCTCGAGCCGCCTTTGGTGCTGGTTTCGATTGCCAAAACCGCACGGATGCACCAGGCTTTGCAAACCGCCAGCCACTATGGGGTCAGCATTTTGGCAGAAAACCAGCGCGAAATCAGTGATCACTTTGCTTGGAAAAGCCTCGAGAATGCGCCGCTGTACCAAGCCAAATCGGGGGTGGCTCTGCTCGAGGGGGCGCTCTCTCATTTGGCCTGCCGCATTGTGGATCGGCACGACGCGGGCGACCATACCCTGATGGTGGGTCATGTGGAATATGTCGAAAACTTTGATCACGCGCCTTTGCTGTATTACAAAGGAAAATATGGTCAATTCCTCGAGCTAGAAAAACCCAACACAACAACATGACACCCAAAATGAAACCCACAGCTTTGGCAGGAATCACTGTACTGGACTTGTCTCGAGTGCTGGCAGGGCCAAGCTGTACCCAAGTTCTGGCGGATCTGGGGGCCACGGTTTGGAAAATTGAACCGCTATGGGGCGATGAAACACGGGCTTGGGGGCCGCCGTTTCTCGAGGGGCCAAATGATGTCAAAGAAAGTGCGTATTATCTGTCGGTCAACCGCAATAAAAAGTCGCTGGCAATCAACCTCAAAGATCCGCTTGGGCAGCAGATCGTCCGTGATCTGGCCCAAAAAGCCGACGTGTTGGTGGAAAACTATAAAGTCGGAGACCTCGAGCGCTATGGTTTGGATTACTCGAGCCTATCCCAGCTCAACCCCAAACTGATTTACTGCTCGATCACAGGCTTTGGACAAACGGGGCCACGGGCGCTCGAAGCGGGGTACGATGCCGCGCTGCAAGGGCATGTGGGGATTATGTCGGTGACGGGAGAAGTGGGTGTACCTACCAAAGTAGGGGTGGCTTGGATCGACATCATGACGGGGCAAAATGCCAGCATTGCAATTTTGGTGGCTCTGCTCGAGCGCTACCGCAGTGGTTTGGGGCAACACCTCGATCTTTCTTTGTTTGAAACGGGTTTATCCGCCATGTCCAATGTGGCCCAAAGCTATTTGGCAACCCGAAAAACCCCACCCGCTCGGGGCAATGCCCACGGTCAGATCGTGCCATACGGCAGTTTTGTGGCCCAAGATGGCTGGATGATCATTGCAGTGGGCAATGACACGCAGTACCAAAGCCTCTGCGCCGCGCTCGAGGCTAGCGATTTGGCCCAAGACCCCCGCTTTCTCACCAACCCCTCGAGGGTGCAACACCGCAGCGAACTGGTATCCCGAATCAACGCCATCACTGTTACCCAAAGCAGCGGCTACTGGCTCGAGCGTTTTTTACAGCGCAGCATCCCCTGCGCCCCCGTCAACACCCTCGAGCAAGCCTTTGCCGATCCCCAGGCCCAGGCCAGAGGCATGACCGTACCCCTCGAGCATCCTGCTTTGGGCAGCATAAACCTGATCGGCAGCCCCTTCGCCCACTTTTCTCGCACCCCCGCCACCCTCCAGACCCCGCCGCCCTTGCTGGGGCAACACACTCGAGCGGTGTTGCAAGAGGCGTTGGGTTTGGATCTGGCAACCCTCGAACGACTCGAGGGGGAAGGGGTTTTGAACCGAGCTTGAAATCTGGAAGGCTTTACCACCTGCTGGAGCGGG
>JANYFS010000489.1 GCA_025359705.1 Deinococcales bacterium
AATGTTTCGGCCTGCAAAATTTTTTGATGGGGTTTTTTGGCAAGGCTCGAGCGGGTTTCTGAGTCCCTGTGGGAATCGTAGCTCATTTGGAACGTATCTTTTGCCAAACTTTATACAAATTGCTGGTGTGAACTGGGTTCAAAATTTAGGGCGCTCGAGAGGGACAAAAAAAACTTAGAGCAGTGTCCATTCTTTTGGACACGTTCGAGGGGAATTTTGTTAGGTTTTTCCCCACTGGGTACAAAAAATTACACTTCTGCATTGAATTTTTTGCTTACAAATCACTAAACGAAGCGCTATACTCTAGGGCTGATGGCATACGCGCCACCTGCACAATCACTTGGGAGGATTTTCTATGCAAGAACTTTTGGAAAAATTGGCTGCCCTACGGGAGTATCTTTGATGTCCCTGGCAAAGCACGCCGCTTAAGGGAACTGGATTTCGAGCTGTCGCAAAGCGAACTTTGGAGCAATCCCGAAAAGGCCCGCAAGGTCAACCAAGAAGCCTCGAGCCTGCGGCGGATTGTGGATACCGTGGAGCGGCTTAGTTCGGATGCCCAAGGTTTGTCGGAACTGTTCGAGATCGCCAATGATGAAGAGCTGCTCGAGCTGAAGCAAGAACAAAAATCGCTCGAGGCCGCCACCGAAAACATGTACCGCGAAACCTTGTTCACCATGAAGCACGCCGATGCACCTGCCATTGTGCAAATCAAATGCGGCGCGGGCGGCACCGAGTCACAAGACTGGGCCAATATGCTGTTTCGGATGTATGTGCGCTGGGCTGAACGTAGCGGCTTTAAAGTGGAAATCTTGGACATCCAAGAAGGCCAACAAGCGGGTATCTCGAGCGCCGAATTTATTGTGCGGGGCGAGCGGGCCTACGGCATGATGTCCCCCGAAAGTGGGGTTCACCGCTTGGTTCGGATTTCGCCGTTCGATTCCAACAACCGCCGCCACACCAGTTTCGCCAGCCTCGAGGTGGTGGCAGAAGTCCCTGAAGAAGAACTGACCATTCAGATTTTGGATTCGGAAGTTCGGGTGGATGTTTACCGCTCGCAGGGCGCAGGTGGACAAGGGGTCAACACCACCGATTCCGCCGTTCGGGTAACCCACTTGCCCACGGGAATCATCGTTGCCATTCAGGTGACACGTTCACAGATTAAAAACCGCGAGATGGCTTTTCAGATCCTTAAGCAGCGTTTGTATGACCGCGAAATGAAACTGCGTGCCGACGAAGATGCCAAGCACCACCAAGCCCAAGTCAAGATCGAGTGGGGCAGTCAAATTCGCTCTTATGTACTGGACAAACAATATGTCAAAGACCACCGCTCTGGGGTGATGCGTTTCGACCCCGACAGCATCATGGACGGCGACATCGAGGATCTGATGTGGGCGGGCCTCGAGTGGATGGCGGGCAAACGCTCGGCAGAAGAGAACCGCGACGAGGATTAAGAGTAAGAAAAAGCTCGAGCCACGCACTTTTTTTCTTTGAAGGACAGCGCACAACGGATCACGAAAAACGAATCACTCTTTCATTTTTGCCTCATAAAATTGATCTCGTCTAAGGGCGGGATCAGTTTTCTTTCAGAATCTTTGGTCATAATACTTTTATACCAGACAGTTTCAAAGCTGTCTTACCAAACTCAAAGGAAAACCTAACCATGAAAAAACTAGCCATTGGAACAGCCGCAGCAGCTTTAGCCCTCGCCATGACCTCGTGTGGAGGTGGATTCTCGAGCGATGGACGCTTATTTATCAAGAACCCTACGGTGAAAACCGAGTACCGTATCAGTGGCGCACCTGATTCTTATGTGGGTTGTGACCGCGTGGGTGGCTTTGACGCTAGCACTACAGTCAAAGCAGAACTGGACTCGAGCGGCTATCTCAAACAGCTCAATATCCAGCTTAAGGGTCAAACCAACAGCACCGAAGATGGTAATTTTAGAGCCAGCTTTACCCGTGCTGCCAACGATTTTAGTGAAGACAACAAGAATCACATCATCGTAAAATTTACTGCTGATGCCGCCGCAGGCGTACTATTGCCCACCTCCAAGGCGGGCGCTTTTTCCACCCAAAGCATCATTGTCACCCCTGCAAAACCCAGCATCAAAGAAGTGAATGTTTTGCCTTCAGACAAGATTAACAAGGGTTTTAAAGTTGCGGTTCAAGGAATATCTGACCAAGACAACGCTACCGATATTTTGCTGAGTGACACGACGATTGCGGTATATACTAACTGTACCGTGGTCAAAACCACCGACGAAACCCTCTAAAATTCTCGAGCCTAACCCTCCCCCGCTTCCACTCGAGGCGGGGGGTTTTGTTTTAAATTTTTTTGGTGGTGCAGGCTACACCCTCGAGGGCAAAGGCGCTATACTGATGATAAGCGTCTTCGTTTTTCATTAACCCATTGTGCAACCCATTTTTTGTACCGCTTTCGAGGAGACCCACATGCAGCGTCCAACCTTGTTTTTGAGTCTGAGCCTGGCCCTTTTGCTGACCGCTTGCCCCTCCCAAACTGTTACCCCAAAGCCAATCCCCAATGTCTTGGCAAACCAAGACAACCAAATCGACATCAAAGATGCGGATGGCAACATTCGTGGAACCTTGGTCATTCCCAAAGGAACCATCAAAAACGATGGAACCGCCATGCTCGAGCTGGAACCCGATACTACAGTGCCGCCGCCAGCAGGGGTGAAACCTGTACATTTGACTACCCTTAGTGTAATGGCAAGTAGTTTTGATCTTTCATCCTTTGGCAATAGCCCCTTCACCAGCCAAGCCATTACCGTACAACCTGTGATTAATCTGTGGATTCGCTATAAACCCGATAATCTCGTCAACTTATTCCCTCGTGCTGCCACGCCTCTTCCTCCAGGAACCCGCCTCAGAATGTATCAAATTAAGGGCAATCAATGGGTTCGTTTGAATGGTGAAGTGGTGGATACCACCATGAATGGGGTCAATGCCCCGTTGGGTGGCTTGGGAAGCAATGATATTTATACTTTGGGCTTGGAAGCCAACCCTGTTTCCAGCATTGCTATCGTTGGTTCCAGTAAAATCAAATATGGCTCGAGTGAAAAATATCAGGCTATTGCCAAAAATGCTTCTGGGGGAGAAATCCCCAATATTGCCTTTGATTGGCAAAGCAGCAAGCCAGAGATCATTGCTATCGACTCGAATGGCACTGCTACGGTGGCAGATTTGAGCAGTGACGACGTAGTTATTTCGGCTAGCTTCGGCGGGATCAAAGGACAAAGCACCGTCT
>JANYFS010000501.1 GCA_025359705.1 Deinococcales bacterium
GTTCCTGAGCCTGTAATTCCCGAGCCTTTAGTTCCCGAGCCTTTAGTTCCCGAGCCTTTAGTTCCCGAGCCTTTAGTTCCTGAACCAGTAATTCCTGAGCCTGTAATTATTGCGGAATCGGTTGATATAAAAGAAGAAATACCTCCAAAAGTAATTGCTCCAGAAAGTATGGAAGCTAAACCGAGCGATATTTCGGTTGTGACAGAACCCGTTGCAGAACTCGTGCCTATTCCCCTCGAGCCAACCCTGCCCAGCGGCACGCCCAATTGGGCCGAACCGCTCGAGGAGGAGGTTTATAGTTCGACCACTGGCGAAATCGTTTTGAAAGTGGGGGATGTGGTGCAGTGGGACACGGTTTCTTTCGAGGTTTTGGCGGCGTTGCCAAGGGGCTGGTATCATGCGCGGCAACGCTCGAGTGTGGGAGATCCGCTCGAGGGAGGTTCGCTCGAGGTTGCCCTTAAACCCAACACGGGCGAAAAGCCGTTGCAACTCTCGCCACACCGCCTTTCACCCGCTGCGGTGTACAGCGGAAGCCAAGGAGTCGCCCTGCCTTGGGTCGAGGGGGGAATTGTGGTTTCGGGGGTTTTGCCCTTCGAGAAGGGGCAGCAAGCGGTGCTGCAACTGGCCCAATATGTTTTTGCTTTGGAAAAACAAGGCTACGCCCTCTTGGATCTCGAGCCGAGTGGGATTCTCGAGACCCCACAAGGTCTAAAACTGCGTTTCCCACCGCGCTTGGTCCAAATTGGTGAGAACCTGCCTGCACTTGACCGTGAGGGGTACAGCCCCCCCGAGCTGCGAACAGGCGGCAAGGCCACGGGTAAAGAAGGCGTGTACTTTTTGGCGGCGCTGCTGCTCAATTGGCTGACCGGCGAAAACCCCTCGAGCCTATCCATCCAAAGCCTACCGATCCAACCTGGTTTGCCCCAATTAATTTTTAAAACCCTGTGCAGCGCTGAACACCGCTACCGTCCCGCTGATTTTTTGGCAGCCCTTCGCAAGCTCAATCCCCCACCCGAACCTTACCTCGAGCTGGGCTGTGCCACCACGGTGGGCCTCAACCCTGAGCGCCCCGTCAACGAAGACAGTTACGGCTACCGCCTCGAGCAGTTTGCACGGGCCGAAACCCCGCTGAAGGTATGGCGGGCGGTAGTTTGCGATGGTATGGGTGGCATGGCCTCGGGCGAGGTTGCCAGTGGGGTAGCGGTGGAACGCTTTCTCAGCTTGCCTTATACCCCAGGGCAAGGTAATGCCAGAGTGGAAGCCCTGGTCTGGGAAGCCAACAATGCGGTACTCGAGGCGCTTTCGGGGGTGGAGGGCGGCTGCACCTTTACAGGGGCCATCCTCGAGGGGCCGCGCTACTTTCTAGGCCACGTCGGAGACTCGAGGGCGTATCTGGGCGATGCTGCGGGCCTTCACCCGATCAGCCAAGATCACTCTTTGGTAGCGGCAATGGTTGCCAATGGGCTACTGACCGAAGCCGAAGCTGAAGTCAGCCCCGACAAAAATAAAATATTGCGCTCGCTGGGTTCGATTCGGCATTTTCAAAAAGAGTATGTCCAACTGCTCGAGGGAGAACTTCAGGCGGGCCAAGCGCTGATTTTGGTTTCGGATGGCGTGTGGGGCGAAGTCAGCAAAGCCAAACTACTCGAGCTATGGAACGCCCACCACGAATCCCCCCAACGCCTCGCCGACCAGATGGTTTTTGCGGCCCTCGAGAGTGGAGCAATGGACAATGCCACAGCGGTGGTGGTGCGGCGGAAATAAAGCATTTGCTCAAGTGACTGCCTACATGAGACACGCAAAAATCCTCACTACACTACAATCCCCCTGCTCGAGTGGGGGATTTTTGAGTTTTATGATGCACTATCTTCCTTGAGAAGTGGTTATGCTGTGGTTATGCTATAGGTAAAGTCTGTACAAAAAGGTAATTTCTTGCCTAGAGGTTTTTATGCGAATAACCCTTCCCATCTTGCTTGCCCTCAGCCTTGTACCCTACGCTCGAGCTACAATTGCTCCGACTCCCTTTCGCATTCTCAATTGGGGAAGTTATATTGACCCTGCTTTGGTAAAGCGTTTCGAGCAGCAGCAAAATGTAAAGGTTACCATTGATATTTCAGGCGAAAGTCTTGATATGTACAAAGCGATCAAAAAAGAACCCGCTAAATATGATATTGTGGTACCCGGCAGTGAATTTGTACGGATTATGATTTTGGAGAAACTGATCCAACCTTTAGACAAAAAAATTATTGTAAATTACAATAACCTATTAGTCGATTTTATGCACCGCCAATTTGATATTAATAACGATTATTCGGTGCCTTATTTGTGGGGAACCGTAGGTATTTTTTATGATAGTCGAAAAATAAAAGATAAAGTGGACAGTTGGTCTATTATTTTTGATCCCATAATCAATAAGAATAAATTTCTTTTGATGAGTAGCCCCCGAGAAACCTTGGGGGCTGCCCTGAAGTATTTAGGAGAAAGTTTAAACACTCAAGATCTTTCGGTACTGAAAAAAGCCTTTGACCTGGTCAAAAAAACCCAAGCAAACCCATACTACCGTGGCCTAGATAAAGATGTGCAATTGACCGCTCGAGTGCTTTCGGGAGAAACTGCGATTTCTATAGCCTATAGTGGCGACGGGATTCAAGGAATGGCTCAAAATCCCAATATGCGCTTTGTATTACCTAAAGAAGGCTCGATGCTATTTATGGATACTTTGGTTATTCCCACTAAAGCACCTCATGCAAAAATGGCAAATATGTTTATCAATTTTATGCTAGACAGTAAAAACGCCGCCCAAAACTCGAGCGTGTTGGGCTACCCCACACCCAACAAAGCCGCACTTGCTTTGCTTGATCCTGTAATTCGCAACAATCCCAATATTTATCCTAATGGGGACGTTTTAAGTAAATTCGAGTTTGCTTTGGCAACAGGAAAGCTCAACAATAATTATATTGAAATTTGGAGACAGATTGAAAGTGTGAAACCTAAACTATAAAGTGCTTATAGCCTTGAGCTTGGTATTGTTAAGATTTTTATATAGTAAATATAGGGCAATTATACAATAACGTATCGAGAAAAATAGCGTATTTTATCCTAAAATTGATGTCCCTACTAATCACGGGATTTTGAAAACGCCAGTCTCGAGCAAAGTTAGATTGCTCGAGGTTCTGCTCGAGGGTAAAAAAGTGTCTGAGAAACGTTTGAGCTTATATTTAGAGGTAT
The DNA here is from genome assembly GCA_025359705.1 of Deinococcales bacterium. Lineage (GTDB taxonomy): Bacteria > Deinococcota > Deinococci > Deinococcales > Deinococcaceae > JACMOA01. Next base: position 3,229 of record JANYFS010000501.1, read on the forward strand.
ACGACCTACACCAATAGGTCGTTAAACACCCAAAAAAATGTGTCTTGGAACGCTATAAATTATGAATATGTTCATCATATCCAACAAACCCGTTCACCCCCTGATCAATTGGGCATAGAATGAAAGTATCTATGGCCCATGTACTGGCAGTTGACGACGATCCTTCCATTCTCAAACTCATCGAGATGATTCTGTTGCGCGAAGGCTTTTCGGTGACAACCTGTATCGATGCCCAAGATGCCTTGATTTATCTGCAAACCACCTTGCCCGATATTGTGGTTTCGGATATGCGAATGCCCTCACTGAGTGGACTCGAGTTTTTGCAGGAGATTCGCAAAGATCCACGCCTAGCCCAAGTTCCCTTTCTATTCCTCTCGAGCTACGCAGAACGCGCCGATGTGCGCTCGGGGATGATGTTTGGGGCCGATGATTATCTCGCTAAGCCCTTTCAAGCCAAAGAATTGGTCGAGGCTATTCGGGTACGGCTCGAGCGCGTAGTGGAGTTGCGCGGCAAAGAAGAAGAGATTATGGAAGATCCACTGCGGCTCCGCATCCAAAGCATGGGTGAGTTTCGGGTGATCTATCAGGGGCAAACCGTGGCTTGGGCGGCTCGCAAAGCGGCGGAGCTATTTTTCTATCTGCTCGAGACGGGTTCCGCCAGCAGTTGGGAAGTGGCGGAAGCGCTATGGCCCGACAAAGACGAGGAAAAAGCCTCTTCGTTATTTCACACTACTTTGCACCGTTTACGTAAATCGCTATTTAGTGAAGTGGTCGATTCCAATAATCGGCGCTATAGTTTGCTGCACAGCCTGAAAATTGATTACGATGTTGCCAAATACCGCCAACAATCCCAACATGCTTTGGCCCAATTTGAACTGAACCCTTTGCTTTCGGCGATACCGCTCTACGGCGAATATTTGATGGATTTCGATTCAGAATGGTGCCAAGGAGTCCGCAACCAACTGGCCCAAACCCAAATCCGAATGCACGAACAAGCCTCGGAGTTGCGCCAAGGTCTGGGGCAAATCAATCAGGCAGTCACTCACCTCGAGCAAGCGGTACAGCTCGATCCCCTGCGCGACGCAACCTGGCATCACCTCGAGCGCCTTTTGCGCCTGAGCAAAGACCCCAGGGCAGAATCGGCAGCGCTGCGGATTCCGTGGTGGTTGAATTAAGACTTAAGTCTTGAATGTTTCAAGCGTCTCGAGCGCTCTGAGATGTTCCCAGCGCCCCAAAAATAGCTCGAGAATATGTACGGCACTTTGCGCGTCGATCTCGCCCAAGGTTGCGCCTTTATCCAAATCGGCTCGAGCGCTCTGAGTGGTGAAGCGTTCGTCTTGATAAAACAGTTCCATACCATTTTCCCGCAGGGCATGACCCAAAGCCCGCACCCGCTGGGCTTGCGGGGAGGGTTTGCCATCAGTTCGCAGCGGCAGCCCCAAAACCAATTGCACGGCTTTGGTGTCTTGCATTTTGATCCGAATATTTTTGACATCTTCCGCCAAGCTTTCCCGCTCGAGAAAACCTCTCGGGAACACCAATTTGCCATCAAAAGAAAGGGCAAAACCAATACGGCGTTGGCTGACATCAAGGCCAAGGGAAGGAAAATGGGGGGCAGCAGGCTCGAGGGGATGTTTAGACATAAGGAAATCAGTTTAAGATAAAAATCATGACAGACCCTAAAGCCACAGAC
>JANYFS010000593.1 GCA_025359705.1 Deinococcales bacterium
AGACCCAACAGTAGGATGGTTAAGCGCCAGATCGGTTTTTGCATGAGTTACCTCTAACTCGAGTCTAAATCATTGAAGTCTGAGCATCATTAAAGTCTGAGCATGATTAAAGTCTAAACCAGATAGGTTATGGATTTGAGAGCAAAATGGGCTTGCTTTGCCTCGAGATTTTATTTTCAAAGTAAGGAAAAACAAATGAAAATACCGTGATAAAAATACTGTGATAATCATTTGGTTTTTGCTATAAAAATACCTCAACCATACCTATGATCGAGGTATTATAGAATTTGGCGATTTTGCTTCAAACCGCTCGAGTACAACGTTTATTTTTTGGTTAAGTTTATTTTTGGGTTAGGTTTATGATTGCCTGACCACCATCTGCAACGTCTGCTGCACTGATATTCAGTAGCCCAGTCACTTTTTTATCACTAATGCTGAGTTTGCCTTTGAGTGTGACAGTGGGGAATGTACCTGCATACTTATAGGTTGCGTTGGTTGTACCATCACTGAGTATGCTTCCAGTTACGGCAGCTTGAGGTTTATTGACATTGGAAGTCAGGGTAATGGTTCCACTGAGTGTGCCATCGCTTGCCACGGCTAAGTTCAGATCGCCACTATCTGAACTTCCTACAGCGATTTTAAAAGTCCCACTGTAGCTACCTACAAAAGCATTGCTGGCGGGTGGATTACTACAGCTCGAGAGGGCGGCAGCGGTCAATATGGTCAGGGCAGAAAAGGAAAAAGTACGCATAAAAACTCCTTTGGTTCGGGTTCATTCTCTTGGCAAATCTCCAGCTCATTCTCGAGTCGATTATAGAATTTTCTAAGCCCAGGTACATCTGGAAAACCTTCATATTTTGAAAGTGGGGGCGCAAATTTCTTAATTTTACATCTTATTCTTATTTGAGTCTCATATTTTAGAGCAAATTCTGGCAAATTCTAACCAAGGTCGTTTCAGTCCAGCTTCCCCCTCGAGCGTTAGAATCATAGCTATGGAGAACTCCCTAACCATCCATCACACCATTCACCACAACATCCATAGCGAGCGACTTTGGGCCGAACTCGAGCATCTGGCGCATTTTTCAGATAGCCCTTATCCTTCGGTCACACGGGTGCTGTGGACACCCACCGATATGCAGGCCAGAGTCTACCTAAAATCCTTGGCGCAGGGGGCGGGTTTGGCATGGCGGGAAGATGCGCTGGGAAACACATTTATTCGGCTCGAGGGAACAGATCCCACGCTTAGCGCAGTGGCAACAGGCTCGCACAACGATGCCATCCCGCATTCGGGCCGTTTCGATGGAACCGTGGGGGTGATGGGTGGCCTCGAGGCGTTGCGGGCTATTTTGCGCTCGGGAATCCAGCCGCGTCGCTCGCTCGAGCTGATTCTATTTACCGCCGAAGAACCCACCCGTTTTGGAGTGGGCTGTTTAGGTTCGCGGGCCATGTCTGGGGCATTGAGCGCGGCGCAAATGCGGGAATTTAAGGATGCCGACGGGGTTTCGCTCGAGCAGGCCCGCCAAAACGCGGGTTATGATGCTCCGCTCGAGGGCGTTCAAATCCCCCAAGGTCACTATCACGCCTTTGTAGAACTGCACATCGAACAAATGCCTTCACTCGAGGAATTGGGTTTGCCCATCGGTTTGGTGACTGCCATTGCCGCACCTGCCAGCCTGATGATAACCCTCGAGGGGGAAGGCGGACACGCGGGCGCACGCCTGATGCCAGGCCGCCGTGATGCGTTGCTTGCCGCCGCCGAAATCGCCTTGGCAGTGGAACAGGCCACGCTCGAGCAAGGTGGCAGCGATACCGTAGGAACCACAGGCATCCTCAAAATCCACCCAAACGCGATCAACAGTATCCCCAGTCAAGCCGAATTGGGCATCGACATCCGAGATACCGACCTCGAGCGCCGTGACCGCGTGCTAAATGCGCTGCTCGAGGCCACCCAAACCATTTGCCAGCGCCGCAATATTGGGTTTAACATCCACATGCTGAACAGCGATCCACCCGCCCGCTCGAGTGAATGCGTCTTGGATGCTGCCCGCAAGGTTTTGCAAGATATTCCCCACACCGAAATGGTCTCGAGGGCGTATCACGACAGCCTGTTTATGGCTCGAGTCTGCGATATTGCCATGCTGTTTATTCCCTGCTACAAAGGCTACAGCCACCGCCCCGACGAATATGCCAAACCCCAAGATATTGCCCTTGGGGTGCAGGTTTTGGCCCAAACGCTGCTCGAGCTGGCCCAATGAAACCCAAAATCATCAATACCCTGCCCGTTACCGATCCCGAATTCATCCGCGACCCTTACCCCAAACTCCTCGAGCTGCGCGGTACTACCCCCATTTTTTGGGATGAATCCCTCGAGCGCTATGTTTTTTTGCGCTATGCCGATATTGCCGCTTTGCTGCGCGACAAACGCTTGGGCCGTGGCTATGACCATTTGCTCTCGAGGGACGAACTCGGTTTCCCACCCCCCGACCCGCGCCAGGCTGCCTGTGATGCCTTCAACAATTCGCACATGCTGGATCGCGAGCCGCCCGACCATACCCGTTTGCGTGCCTTGGTTTCGCAGGTGTTCACCCCACGCCGCGTGGAGGAAATGCTGCCGCGCATTGCCGCAATCATTTCCCAAACCCTCGAGGGGGTGGTGGCTACGCTCGAGGCTACAGGTCGCTTTGATTTTGTAGCCGACTTTGCCGAACCCCTGCCCGTGACCGTTATTGCCGAACTGCTGGGAATTCCGCTCGAGGGCCGTGTCCATTTGCGCCCGTGGTCGGCTGCCATCGTCAAACTCTACGAACCTACCGCCACAGCCTTGCAACAAAGCCAAGCCAATACCGCCGTCCTCGAGTTTTCCAATTATCTGCTCGAGCTAGCCGAACTGCGAAAAGTGCAACCCCAAAACGACTTGATCAGCGCACTTTTGTCCGCTCGAGAGGGTAGCGACCAGCTTTCCGAGCAAGAATTTATCTCGACGTGTATTTTGCT
>JANYFS010000028.1 GCA_025359705.1 Deinococcales bacterium
GACCCGCTCGACCCGAACAAAGTTTATGGAGTTACGGACTAAGCTACATGCAACCCGTTCTGCAATTTGGATACAGCAAATACCTGCAATGGGACACGATTCTTAAGCTTTTGTAAGGTACTGAAGCACACTTTTTATATGTTTAAATGTGAAATAAGACAGGGCTGATAACAGAAAAATCGAAAGACGTAATAAAAATAACATCAGCAATAAAACTGAATTTTTATGTAATTGAAAATCAACTAAGGCATAAAAAACAGTAGTTATTACATAAATTGTCAGCAGCGATCGCAATTGATTGAGATCCGACTGAAAAAAATGTTGCCTATAATCTTCCTCGAGATCTCCTAAATGGGGTTCAGCACGATCCAAAAAATCAAAAACTGGCTTGAACCCCCTAGTACCTATCTTCATGCACTCACCTCAAAAAGTCTGCTAGAGAAAATAACCCTAAAGAAAGTCCCATCGCAGCGAGATTTTTCTCAGCACTCCGCAGCGAAACAACATACACAACCTCGAGTATAAAGTCTGAGTAGTCCAAAATCGTGTATCCAAAATCATCATATTTAGAAAAACCACCAGACCTGAGACCCCATCAGGCTCGAGCGGGCCTGAACACGCCCAAATTATATCAAAACATTGTTTCATACAGAAAATATCCCTCACGCTAAAAAGAGTAAAATGTACTCGCTCAAGTAAACCACGCCCCATCCAAAAAATCCCCGCAGCAAAATTCCGAATGCGATACACTGAGCAGAACATATGTCGGTAGAACCCATTCGATTAGAGCAGAGTTTTCAAATCCGTAGCCGCCCAGACGTGCTGTTTCGCTTGGCAGTTGACCCCAAACGAAGGATCAAATGGGATAAAAACCTTCGTTCCTTCGAATACATCGGTGAGGAAAAGCTGCAAAACGGCTCGAGCGTGCGGATGCATTTTCCGTGGCGCTATGCCAACCTCAAGCTCGAGGCCAAATTTAACTATGTGCAGGCTCCGATCAAAGCCACCCTCGAGAGTACCAAGGGCAGCGGCCCGATCACCAGCATGACCCAACAGTGGTTTTTTAAGGCGGTGCCTGGCGGAACCGAAATGCGGGTGGTGATCATTGTCATCCCGCGCTTTAAGTTTGGGCGCACCTTGATCGAGCGCATGGTGCAAAACTATTTTGGCGAAAGCCTGCTGGGGCTTCAGCGGCAGGTGGATGTGCAGGCCGCCAATATGATCGAAGAAGCCTCCAAAGAAATGGCGGAAAAAATGCGCCTCGAGAAGTTGCAGGCGAAAAAGAAAAAAGGCAAAAAGTGACCGCTCGAGTGGAACCTCAAAGCCCAACCCTACAAACCCCCAAGGGCCAAGGGGGTTTGAGGAATGTGGTTTTGGCGGCGGTGGATTTAGAAAAGCACTACGATCTGGGCGGCACTCGAGTGGCGGCACTGAATAAGGTTTCGCTCGAGGTGCAGCAGGGCAGTTTTTTGGCGGTGATGGGGCCGTCGGGATCGGGCAAGTCCACTTTGCTGAATCTGCTGGGCCTGCTGGACAGCCCTGACGCGGGACGGATCGAGATTGGGGGCCGCGATACCGCAGGGCTGAACGACGACACCCTGACGCGCTTGCGCCGCGACCAGATTGGCTTTATTTTCCAGAGCTTTGAACTGATCCCCACCCTCAGCGTGCGGGAAAATATTTTGCTGCCCAGCGAACTGGCAGGCAGGCGCAAGGAAGCCGAAGCCCGTTTGCCCCAACTGCTCGAGCGTTTGGGCCTCGAGGCACGGCTCAGCTCCAACCCCACCCAGTTGTCGGGGGGACAGCGCCAACGGGTAGCGATTGCGCGGGCGTTGGTGCATCAACCGCTGTTGGTTTTGGCGGACGAACCCACCGGCAATTTGGACAGCAAAAACGGGCGCGAGGTTTTGAATATTTTTAGGCGCGGTGTAACCGAGTTGGGCCTGACCGTGGTGATGGTCACACACGACCCCTTGGCTGCGCTCGAGGCGGATCAGATTGTGTTTTTGCGCGATGGGGTGGTGGCAGGGCAGGTTTTGACCCACTCGAGCGAAGCCCGCAAACGCATTGAGGAGTTTGTGGGGGTTTAGAGCTTGGCTCCAAGGGCCGAAGAAACCTCGAGGGTGACAGTGGCGGGGCGGGTTCCTTTAGGGGTCAGCTCGAGGATTTTGAATTGGTAGCCGTAGGCACTGGCTTGGTTTTTACCGCCCAAGTCGTAGGTGTGCAGCTCGAGCAATTGCACACTTTCTTGAGTTTCTGGGGTAAAGACCGACAGGGCCAGCACTGCGTCGCCTGCCCAGACACAAACCGCGTTGACTGGGCAACGGGAATCCGAAATCAATTTATCGAATTGCACAACACGCGAAGATTCCGCAATTTTGGCGCTTTTCCCCTCGAGCAGCGTGATGCTTTGGGGGAAGGCACTTTTGGGTTGGGGAATGTTGGTTTGTGCGGGGGCGCAGCTCGAGAGCAAAAAGAAGCCCGCAAATCCGAGAATCAGCGGGGAAATGTATTTGGGCAAATGCGTCATAACTCAACATTGCACTTTGGAAATGATGTGGCAGTGAGATGCAATGAAAATAAAGATCAGGGTATTTTGGTGGGCATTGCGGGGGATGCCTCGAGCGTGGCCTGAACGGGCTTTTCGCCAATAGGAGTCAACTCGAGCAATTTGAAACGGTATCCGTAGGCCACTGCTTGGTCGGAACCTTGGCTGACCGCTGTATGCAAAGTGATCAGTTGGGCAGGAGCGCCCACCAATGGAATGGACACTGCAAACGACACCTCGGCATCACCTGCCCAAACACATTGCACCTTGAGAGGGCAGCGCGAATCCGCAACCACGTTCACAAAACTCACCTCGAGATTGGCATTTTCGAGGGTGGCACTACTCCCCTCGAGCAATTTGATTTGCTGGGGTAAGTTGACTTTGGTTTCTGGGGCGGGTTGATTGACGGGGGAATTGGGATTGCAGCTCGAGAGCAAAAAAAGCCCCGCAAAACCTGTAATCAGGGGGAAAACAAGTGAGGGTAAAATAGCCATGCTTCAAGAGTGCGCTTTGAAGCTGACGTGCGGGTGAGACGACATGAACTTCACTTGAGCGTTTAGTGAGGTTCGATTTAGATTTCAGCCCTCGAGCGACTTTCTAAAACACACCAAACGTTCCACTTCTTCAAAACCCACTTTGGCATGGGCTTTATGGCTCCAATCCCACTCAAGCAAAGTATCCGAACCCAGTTCGGTACAGCCCATCTCGAGTCCCCAGTGTTCCACCCGCTGCACCAAAGCACGCCCTACACCTTGTCCACGGTGGCTCTGGCGCACAAACCACCCTTCGAGGAAGGCTACAGGGCTAGAGTCACAGCCTTCGGCATAGGGGCGCAAAGACACTTCGGCAAACCCCACCGCAACACCCTCCTCGAGGGCAACAAAGGCGTGTCCTCGCTCGAGCAATTCTGTCATTTCAGGTTCAAAATCTTGGGGGGTGCCGTCGGGCCACAGCAGCAAACGCATCTCGAGCCAGGATTCACGGTCAGATTCTTGGGCGGGGCGCACAGGGATAGCAGGCATGGGAAAATTATAAAGCTCGAGGGATTAAATCCCGCACCTCCAGCTCGAGTGAAATCCCTTCACCCCGAAAGGCATGAATCGGCAAAACCCCCACCCCACTTCCCAAAAGCCAAGCGTGCTTCGCTCGAGCCAAATCGCCCAAACCTACCCAACGCTCGAGGTGAGGAAGATTTTGCAAAAGATGCGCCCGTGTCACACTGGGCAAGCCCCCTTTGGGCGAGACCAAAACCCCATCTTGCTCGAGTAGAAAGGCCGCCCTCGAGCCATCGACCCAGTACCTGCCCAAACTCAGCAACCCCTCGAGACAATCATTTATTTTTGCTTGGCGCAGCGCCAAAACATAGGGTAAATAGTTGCCCGTTTTGTGCAAGCCCAATTGCGGGTGAACCTCGAGGGAACTGAGCCACACTGCCGCCGAAGAAATGAGAATCGGCTCGAGCAGGCGCACCGTACCAAAACTGCCCTCTGGGGTGACAGTCAGGCGGTATAGGGAATCTGACTCGAGGGTTTTAATACGCTCGAGGTGTGAGGCGGGATCGGGGGGGGTAAGGCCCAAAAAATGACAGGTGTGCTTCAGGCGCTCGAGGTGGCGCGTCCATAACTGCGGTTCGCCGTGCTGCACCCGCACGGTGGTAAAGGCACTGAGTCCGTGCAATAGGGCGCTCGAGGGGAGTAAATCTAGGGGTACATCTAGGGAGTCGATATTTTTTCCTTGCGGCCCAAGCGCAACCAGTTGCCCAGCAAAGTGCGCCCGTGCTGGCTCAGCACCGATTCGGGATGAAATTGCACCCCCCACACGGGAGAACCAGACAGCTCGAGGGCCATTAGTTCGCCGCCCTGCCCCCGCGCGGTGGCCCGCACATGGTCGGGTAAATCGCGGATGATCAGCGAGTGATAGCGGGTGAAGGCTGCGCCACTCGGGATATTTTCAAAAAGCCCTGTGCCGTTGTGCTGCAACATTTCCACTTTGCCATGCACAGGATACGGCGCACGCAGCAACCTAGCCCCCAGAATTTCGCCAATGGCCTGATGGCCCAAACACACCCCCAGCAGCGGAATCCCGTGATGAATACAGTGACTTGCCAGCTCGAGCGTAACCCCGCTGGTCATGGGGGTTCCTGGGCCTGGACTGAGTAAAACATGGCTGATGAAGGGCAGCACTTTGAGCAAATCCTCGAGCGATTCGGTATTTTGTCGCACCGTAACCGTGGCCCCCAACGCCTCGAGGTCTTGCACCAGATTGTAGGTAAAGGAATCGAAATTGTCCAAGACCAGCACCGAATCCACCACGGTATTCACCGTTTGAGCAGGGTGCCAAGCGGGGCCATAGATAGGCGGGCGCAGCGGTTTTGGGCTGCGGGTGGGCAAATTGGGCTTGAGTACCGAGAGCAGCGCGGCGGCTTTGCTTTGGGTTTCTTTGTATTCCCGCTCTGGCACCGAGTCGATCACAATTCCCGCACCTGCCGACAGATGCACTTCCCACTTTGGAGCCACCTCGAGGGGAGGGTTTTTGTTCTCTAAATCATCCTCGAGGGTGCGCTCAGAACCCATCGAACCCATCTGGCTCGAGTCTCCATAAAAAGCCAAGGTGCGAATCAGCATATTCAGATCCACACGGTTGCCGCAGACGATGCCCAAAGATCCGGTGTACCAGCCGCGCGGGGTTGGCTCAAGGGCCGCAATCGCCTCCACCACACGGCGTTTGGGTGCGCCCGTGACCGTACCTCCAGGAAAGGTGGCCTTTAAGAGTTGCTCGAGGGTCAAATCCGCTACTGCACGGCCTTGCACTTCGCTGACCAAGTGCATCACATGACTATAGCGCTCGAGGGTCATCAGTTCGGGAACCCACACGCTGCCGCCCTGCGAAATCTGGCCCAAGTCGTTGCGGGCCAAGTCCAGCAGCATCACATGTTCGGCATTTTCTTTGGGATCATGGCGCAATTCTTGCTCAAATTCTTGATCCTCACTCTCGAGGTCGCCGCGCCTGCGGGTTCCTGCAATGGGCCGCGCCAATAAAATATCACCATGCCACAGTACCAAACGCTCTGGGGAACAGGAGGCCACCACAAAAGGCACAACTTGTATATCCCCTGACACACTCTCGAGGGACACACTCTCGAGGTAGGCCATAAACGGGCTGGGATTGGTCGCTGCCAGTTTGATATAGGCACTGAGCGGCTGGCCCACAAAATCGGCCCGCAAGCGGTGGGACAGGTTCACCTGATAGCATTCCCCCGCCAAAATCAATTCGCGCACCGCCTGCACCCCTGCCTGAAACTGCGCTTGCGGATAATCGCTGACCAGATCGCCCACAATTGCGGTCTCGAGCGGAATGGTTTCTCCGTCCAGCAAGGTTTCCCAGTTGAGATGCGGCTCGCCCACGATTTCAAAAGTCCCCTCGAGGCGATCCCACAGCAAACCACTGGGGTAAAAGGCCCAGTACTGCTGGGGATATGCGCTGGGGTGTTCGCTTTGCTGGGTAGCAAAACCATATTTTTGCCCTGCCTCGAAGGTCAAACCCCCAATCCAAGCGGGGAAAATTGCGTCCTCCACGGGGCGTTCGGGTAGCTCGAGCGAGATTTGGCTGGGCGCGGCACTGAGGTAGCTATACCGAGAAAAGGGCGTGATTTCGCCAGCAGACTCGAGCAAAGCCAGGCCAGGAACGTTTTGGGCGTGAAGACGCAGCAAGACTTCGCGGGGAGACAACATGATGAAGATTATACTGATCCATAACCAGCAGCACCTTTATACTGAAACGATGGAAGATAACCTCAATTTAGACAGCACCTTAGAAAACGCAAACACCAGCATTGTCCAAAAAGTAGGTATTTTACTGGTCGATGATCACCCGATTGTCCGCAAAGGTACACGCGAATTGCTCGAGGGGGAAGCCGATTTCAACGTGCTGGGCGAAGCCGCCGACGGTCTCGAGGCCATTGCGCTTTCGGCAAAACTCAACCCCAATGTGATTCTGATGGATGTCTCGATGCCTGGCATGAACGGAATCGAGGCCACCAAACGGATCAAAGCGGCCCAAAGCAGCGTGGGGGTTTTGGTGCTGACCAGCTACGACGACGATGCCTATGTGTTTGCCTTGCTCGAGGCGGGGGCAGCGGGGTATTTGCTGAAAAACGCTCGAGACGAGGAGATTATCAGTGCAGTTCGCGCGGTGGCAGCGGGTGAAAGCGTGTTGCATCCCAGCGTAGCTAAAAAGGTATTGGGCCGTTTCGCGTTGCAATCCCAACCCCCCGCCCCCCAAGAGGAAGAACTCAGCCCCCGTGAACTCGAGGTGCTGAACATTGCCGCCACGGGTTCCACCAACAAAGAAATCGCCAGGGATTTGGATATTTCCCCGCGCACCGTGCAGGTTCACCTTGCCAATATTTTCTCCAAATTGGGGGTTGGCTCGAGGACGGAGGCGGTTTTGTATGGCATTCGGCGGGGTTGGATTGATCCTAAGACCCTCGAGTGAGCGGTTAAAAAGGGACAATGGAACACCCCATCCCAGCACACAACAACCCACCACACAATCCCATGCACAATATAGCCCAGCATTTTACCCAACTCTCGAGCGCCCAAAATTTTGCCGATGTGGTGACGGCAACCCTCGAGCTAGCCATGCACATCAGCCAGGCCCACGCCGCCAAATTGTGGATG
>JANYFS010000054.1 GCA_025359705.1 Deinococcales bacterium
ATGAATGAAACAAAAGATAAAATAAAATGGTTCCCAAAAATTACATTATTAATTGATATGTCGCCAAATGTATTTTTACAATAGTGAAATATTCTGCAACATTCTCAAGAGTATTCTAAACCATTTTTCGGAGACACATCATGGGTCATCCACTCAGTCATCCACCAAGTTCCTCCCAACGATCAGGTGCATCGATCAATTCGGGGTTATCTTTGGGCAAACTCAAAATCGAATGCCACTCGAGGGCAGAAAAACCCTATTCTTGGTACAGCTCGAGTTGGCTTTTAATTGCCAGACACCCCCAAAACCATAGGCTCGAGGGGGGATGTTTTTGCTTGGCTCGAGGTTTTTTAATTTTTTAACAAACAAAGAATCACAAATCACCCAAAACTACCCGCCCAACATCCCCCAAAAGCTCGAGCCGTGGCCTTTCCACTCCACCTCTAGGGCTTCGGCAATGGTAGCCCCAAGATCGGCAAAGCTCGAGCGTTCGCCCAGATACACGGGGGCTTGGCCTGGGCGGTAGACCAACAGCAGGGCGTGTTCTCGAGTGTGGTCGGAGCCTTGCCAGGTGGGGTCGTTGCCGTGATCGGAGACGAGAATCAGCATTCCACCCTCTGGAACGGCCTCCAGTAAAGCGGGAAGGTGCTGGTCAAATTCCTCGAGGGCGCTTGCGTACCCTGCCACATTGCGGCGGTGTCCGTATTTGGCATCAAAATCGACCAAGTTGGTGAACACCAAACCATCAAAATCAGTGTGCATTTGCTCAAGTGTGACTTGGATTCCCTCGAGGTTGCTGCCGGTATGCCGCTCGAGGGTGATGCCTGTGTGGTCGTAAATATCCCCAATTTTACCTACAGCAATCACATCTTTACCCGCGTTCTGCAAAGCATTTAGCACATTAAAAGGCGGGGTTAGCGAGTAGTCGCGGCGCAATTCGCTGGCCCGCTCGAAGGGGAATTCGCCACGAAAGGGGCGGGCAATCACGCGAGCCACCGCGTATTCACCTTGCAAAATGGCCCGTGCCGCCTCACACCAGGCGTACAACTGCTCAATCGGAACCACATCCAAATGCGCCGCAATTTGAAAAACGCTGTCCGCGCTGGTATACACAATCGGAAGGGCTGTTTGTAGGTGCTGCGGGCCGTAATCTTTGATCACTTCGGTGCCGCTGTAGGGCAGGTTGCACAGCCAATCACGGCCTATGGCTTGGGAAAAAGCCTGCATCACGGCGGGGGGGTAGCCTGTATAAAAGGTTTGAAATGGATGCTCGAGCTGGATTCCCATAAATTCCCAATGCCCCGTGGAAGTATCCTTGCCCGCCGAAACCTCGAGCATTCGCCCATAACTGCCCATAACGTGAGGATGATTGGGCAGATCCACCGTGGGAATATGGCCCAGCCCCAGCCGCTCGAGGTTGGGGAGGCGGGTTCTCGCTTGGGCCAAGGTGTGATTGAGGGTATGTGAGCCCACATCGTTAAAGGCAGTATCACCGACATGTCCGCCAAATTGAGCCGCATCGGGCAATGCGCCCACTCCTACCGAATCCAGCACGATTAGGGTAATTTTCATGGCTCGAGTCTAAACGAAATAGGTCTGGGTAGGGAGTATGGCTCGAGAGGAAAAAAGGGTAGTGTTTTAGGTAGTGGTTCAATATCATATGCTCTCATCAAAAATAACACCTTTTTCTTCATTATTGGCCTTGGCTTGCATAAAACTCCACACTTTATCCAGCTCGAGCCATTTCAACGTCTTGGCTGCATTGGAAATTTCGGTTCTCAAAAATGGAAGGAGTTCAATTTTTTTAGAACCCTGCAATTATTGAGAGAGGCTGGAAACATTTAATTCGGTTTGTTAAGTAAGACAGTGCTTAACTCGAGGTGCAGTTTAACGGAATGTAGTCAAGGACTCGAGTGCAGCTCCATTTTCATCAAAAAGGGTTTGGTTATCCCAGGCGTTACCTGCGTTTGGCTGCCAGCCTATTCCTGGAATCCACGCCGATTCCCAGTAGATAATGCCGTGTCCAAGTTGCTTTGGGGTACGTGCCACCATTGACATGAGATCACGTAAGAATAAGGCTTGTCCTGAAGGTGTTGGGCTATAAGCATTGGGTAGGGCAATGCTTGTGCCAATAATATTAGGGTAATTATCGGCATTTTTGAGGGTGTATGGATAGGCTGTTTCAGCGATGATAATGGGTTTTTTGAATCGGTTTGCCAGTGCATCTAAACTATTTTTCAGACTGCTTAATGAACCATTCCAGTATGGGTAGTATGAAAGTCCAATGATGTCAAATTCTGCGCCTGATTGCTCGAGGCGTTCAAAGAACGATTGGGCTAGCAATACGTTTGAACCACGGTCGATATGAACCATAATTTCAAGTGTTGTTCCGGCTGCGGCTCGAGCGCCAGCAATACCCGCTTTGAGTAGTGTGGCGAAGGCTTCAAAACCTGCTTGATTGCTGCCGTTAATTTGACCTATTGGGTAAAGCATTCCGTTGGTGATTTCATTACCAATCTGAACCATTTGTGGTGGGGTATTTTGTGCGTTCAGTTCCTCAAGAACAGTTTGGGTGTACGTTTGTACACTTTGGGCTAAGGTATTTAAGTCTTGTCCTGCCCAGGCTTTAGGAATTTCTTGATGCCCTGGGTCTGCCCAAGTATCAGAATAATGAAAATCAAGTAAAAATTTCATGCCTGCTGCTTTGATACGGGTTGCCATACGTTTAACTTGGGCTAGGTTATTAAAGTTTGCCTCTGGGTCTACCCATAAGCGTAAACGTACTAAATTACCATTGTAACGTTTTAAGATTTTTTCGGCAGGTGCAACAATTCCTGCTTCTGAAAAGGTCTTACCCGCATCCTCGAGTTGAATGAGGGTTGAAAGGTCATGTCCGACGAGCATTGGTTTGTTGGGTTTGGCAAATACCCGTAAGGCAGCCAGACAGGGCAAAGTTTGGGTACTACGCACACTTAAACGCACGTACCTGGCAGTGGCCTCAAAATGGCCCATTCGTGTTTCCCAAGGTTGGATATTCTCGCCACTCGTTTGCATTGTGATCCAACTCGAGCCGCGTAGCACTTCAAAAATCGAATTGAATTGTCCTGCATTTGCCCAGGTAATCGCTGGTCCCGTCAGGTGTTGCTCGAGTCCTAAATCTATTTCTAAACGGTAAGAACGCAAATTTTTATCAGGACACCATTGGCTTTGGGTGTCACCGTCAACGATGCTGCCAAGGCTAGAATTTATTATCTTTTCGGAATAAATTGGGCGACCCATCGCCACGTCTAAGCCTGGGGGTAATTTTTGCATGGTGGTTTCTCCGATGGAGTGTGCGCCAAGTAAAAGAATTAGAACCATTCCAGCTCGAGTGATTTTGATGTGCCAAGCGCAACCCAAAATAGAAAATGATTTCTTCACGATTAAAAAACAGCCTAGCAGCTTGTGCTTAAAAAGACCAGTGTTTTGGAAAATCTAAATTTTACTCAAGATTGGTGTATGGATACGGGTCACTTCATATATTATTATTTTAACCTGCGGCTCTCGAGCGGAAAGGGATTTGCTTTGGATTTTTACATCCCTGTGTGGCGGTGCATCAGCTCGAGGAAGGTTTCGCTTTGGAACCTCTGCCCCGAAATCTGCTCGAGTTGCAACCGCAAATGCTCGGCCTGAATCAGCAACGGGGAAATCACATGACCGCCCACCCGCTGCACCGTGGTGGCGGCTTCGGTTTCCATCAGATCCAATACAGTGTGGTAGGGCTGCCACAAACGGGTGGGCAGGGTGTGGCCCGCCTGAATCACCAAATCGGTGCGCTCGAGCAGACTGAGCAAGGCAGAATCGCCCAGCGATAAACTGTAGCGCTCGAGGTTGGCAGGAAAGACCTTTTTCAAGCGCTCGGCTTCGGGTAGGTTGTCGGCGGCAACCACCACCCTCGAGAAACCTTGGCGGGCCACACTTGCGGCGGCGTAGGCCAGCGGCCCCGAACCCAAAATCATCAGGCGTGCGCCCTTAGCCTGAAAAAGGCTGCGCTCGAGGCCCAATTGCAGCGCTTCGCCCAGCAAAAAACTGCCACTTAGCTCGATTCCCATGCGGCTGAGGGTATCCACCGCTCCCGCATCCCGCGCCGCACCATTCAACCGCTCGAGGTGACTTGCCAAACCTCCCCAGTGACTGGGATCGACAATCGCACCCGCAAACTCGAGGGTACTGAGTGCCAAAGTCAGGCTGCGCGGGTTTTTATACGGAATCACCAGTGGGGTCAGGTTGACCTGATGTTCCTGTAAAAATTCCTCGAGCGGAGCCAGCAGATCGGCGCTGTCTTCACCCAGTATGGCTAGCGGTCTGGGATAGGTGTGGTACATATCAGATGGGGTCGGCTCGAGTGCCGCGCTTGCGAAGGTTATTGCGATCTTTATTCCAACGCAAAGCTCTGCGAACCAAACCTGCAAGTGGGGTCAGATCATAAGAATAAGCGGGATACCACAACTTCGAGCCACCAAAATTTTCTTTCATTTTGTAGATTCCCACACTATGCGAATTCTCGTTGACATCTCGAGGGATGCCCCACAAATCAAAAAATTCATAGCCGCGTGCTTTGGCATCCATCATGGCTTGCCAATAAAACAAAGTGGGGGCTTTGACATCGGGGATTTCTTGGCCTTGTGCGTCCAAACGGTCATCGCGTACCGAGCCACCGTACAAATAATAGGCTCCCTTGCCCATGCCCAACATAAAGCCGCCCGCCAGTGCTTTGCCTTCGTTACGGGCCAGCACGATATAGGCTTCCGCACCGTATCTGTTGGCCTGCTCGAGCATGGTGGTGTAATAGCTTTTGGGATATTGACCCAATTGAGCGCGAAGATTGGTGGCCTCAAATAACGTCCAGAAATCTTCAAAGTTGGGGTCTCGAGCCGCGACTGTGCCGCGTTTGATGCCGGTTTTGATGTTGCGGCGAGTCATTTGATGGCAGTTTGCCAGCAGTTCTTTTTCGGAAAGTCGCAAATCTACCGCGATGGTATGTTCGGGCTGGTCGGTTTCGACCCGTTTCCACAGGCCCAAAGTCTCAGGAATAGCAGCATCTCCCGCCACAGGAAAAGGCGGCTCAATTTTAATGCTGACATCGGTAGCCCTAGCGATTTTTCGCACCGCGCGGGCCAGTTCATCCAGCTTGAGCGAAACATTGCCCGCATTACACAGCACGGGGCCGCGTGGGGCGTACAGCACTGCCAAACCGCCAGGCAGCGGCTTGCGAAGCAGTTGCATGGCCCCGATGGTCTCGCCGCCGCGCTCGAGCAGAAACCTCGAGGGGGCATAGCCAATGGTGGCTCTGGCTTCGCCGTACCCCCAACCTTGTAGGGCGCTGGTTACGGCGGCTTGGCGCACTATATCGCTGTAGGCCAAGGGATCATGAATGGGAAGTAGTCGTAGTTCAGGCATAACAAAGCTCCAATTGCTCAATGACGTTGCTCAATTCTGGTTGTTACTTTAGCACGCTTCCCGGTTTTCCCTCGAGCGGATTTAGCTGGATTTGTCTGGTTTTGTTTTGTTTCCTCTTTTGTCTCGAGCGGTTTTGCGGTATTGTAAACCCACATGAAATCCTGGACACTTCTTCTTACCCTGATCATCGGTGCAGCCTCCGCTCAAACTGCCACTCCTGCCACTCCCATTATTCCCGTTCCCAGCGTGGAAGTTGCGAATATTGCTGGAACCAGCATTTCCCTCGAGCAGTTCGAGCGCGAGTTCAACCTAGCCACTGCGCGTTTGCTCAACCAACAAGGTTCGGCCTATTCTCCCGAGGCGGCTCAGCAGTTCTACCCCGCTCGTGGCGACATTCTCAAGCAATTTGTGGATCGCCAAGCCATCACCCTCGAGGCGGTAAAAATGGGTGTAGTGGTCAGCGACAAAGAAGTCAAAGATGAAACCGCCAAAGCCACCCAATCCTTCCCCGATCCTGCTGCTTTGGACGCGGCGCTCAAGCAGTCGGGCTTTCAAGATGCAGCCCAGCTCGAGGGTCTGATCCGCGAAAACCTGACCTACCGCAAGTACATCACCCAACTTTCCAAGCGCTACACCTTCAATACCACCGTGATTGGGGCCTATTACAACACACACAAAGCCGAATACAGCAAGCCCGCCCAAGCCTGCGTCAAGCATATTTTGCTTGCCAATGCCGACGATGCTGCTAAAGCCAAAGCCCGACTGGATGCAGGCGAAGACTTTGCTAAAGTGGCAGCCGACGTTTCCACCGATCCAGGTAGCAAAACCCAAGGCGGCGATTTGGGCTGTTTTGCCAAAGGTGAAACCGTTCCCGAATTCGACAAAGCCTCCTTTGAGGGTGAAATTGACAAGCTGCAACAGGTCAAAACCCAATTTGGCGAGCATTTGTTGGTGGTCAGCAAGCGCAATGATGCCACTGTCACCTCGCTTAAAGAGGCCAGTCCTGCCATTCAAAAAATCCTTGCCGATGGAGCCGCTGCCCGCTTTACCCAAGGGGCCAGCAAGCGCCTGAAAATTGTCACCTTCCCAGAGCGGGTCGCCAAAGAAGCCCCCCCCGTTCCTACACCCCCAGCTTTGACCCCCACTCCTGTGGAACCTCCCAAGAAGTAAGCGCGTACTGTAGGTTATGAAACGTAACGCACATAAGAACACCGCACATAAAGCGCTGTGGTTAATCCCGCTGATCTGTTTGACCTTTGTTTCCTGCCGCTCGGAAACCCAGAATAAGCTGCGCCGCCAAGTCCAAGACATCACCGGCGGAACTCAGTATATTTCGCTGTATAGCTTGGGTGGCACGGTGGTATTCTCGGGCAAGGTGGACGGCAAAGTTACACGGGCCGATAGCGCCGACGGTGGGCAAGGTGAATATGTCTATTGGTACGATGATAAAGGTCGTTATAACCAAAGCAACCTGACCTATTTGCTGACCAACTATGACCGTGGAGCCACTGCTACTCCCTAATTCAAGCGAGTTCAAGCGAGTTCAAGCGAGTTTAATCTGGCTCAATTGGTTTTAGACTAGGCTCGAGCGGGTACTGGGGCGCATGGCGTTAGCTGTGCGCCCAATTTTTTAATAAAAGACTTTAGAGCTAGAGCATTTGTCGGTGTGATATGTTTGAATTATTTCATTCTGGAATATAATATTTACGATTATATCTTAAACGAATAACGAATAACGAATAACCGCTTTAAGTGAGGGTATTATAAAATGGCTAGAAAAGTAAAACCCCTCGAGGAAAAACAGCGCCGCGCCACTTTGGTAAAGGCGGCCTATCAAGCCATTTACCAACACGGCTACGCCACGGTGACACTCGCAGATATTGCCAAACATGCAGGGGTGAGTAAAGGAACGCTGGTTTATTACTTTGGCAGTAAAGAAAACTTATTTAAACTGGTACTAGACCGTTTTGTGCGAACTATTACCTTATCCACTGCCAGAGCCGTGCGCTCGAGGGAAACCCCCCTCGAAAAGCTCGAGGCGTTTGTAAATTACGAGTTTTATGGTTTGGAAAATACCAAGCGCTTCTACACCGTTTATTTGGATTTTTTATCGGCAAGTACCAAAGAAAGCGAACTTCGCAAAGTAACCCAGCAGTTTTTTAAAGACAGCGAAATCCTCGAGATTCAAATCGCTTCACTGGGCAACAAACACGACCTCGAGGCGCATTCTTGGCAAATTCGCGCCCTAGTAGACGGCCTTTCAATCCGCTTTGTTTTTGATGAAAACGCAGAACTCGAGGTGTACCGCTCGAGGTGTTTGGCAGGAATGCGGGCCTTGTTGGGAATATAAAGTGTTGGGAATATGAGTTGAAGCTAAAGAGGTGGAGTATGTATAAAACCCTTGGTTTTTTGGTAATTTTAGCCTTTGGAAGCGCAATTGCTGCCAACTCGAGCCAGTATACCGACCTAGACAAATGCAAGTTGCTCGAGGCCAACGAGCAGCAAGAATGGAGCCGTGAACTATGTACAGGTTTGGCGGGCTCTAGTCTCGAGCGCTCCGAAGGTGATTTGCGCCAAAGCATTACGGTTATTGCCCCCAATCGGCAGGATTTCCCGCTCGAGTTTAGCAATATCAGCGGTGGTTTCTCGACTGTGGGCGGCAAAGCAGAGTGGAGAGGCGCAATCCTAAAAGGAAAATTTGTTCCTAGCGCCCTTATTGTGCGTTTTAATGTTAGCGAAAACCCCGAGGATAGCAGTAAAATCACTTCTTATTTGATTGTAGCCAAGCTTGGCCTCAAACCTTGCATTACCCACAAAATTTTACCAAGCAAAGATCAAAATGTGAAAGCTCGAGCGGCTGCGGATACGGCTGCCAAGACTGTATGTATGAAGTTTTTTTAAAGTTGACAAAGATGTAAAAGAAAACCGCTCGAGGGCGGTTCTTTTTATGTTTACTGATGTGTTGCTAGAAAAATGAGAATTAAACACTAAATTGTCGCAAATGATGATCAAAATGCAGGTATTCAAAGCGTTGCCACTCGCGTTCGGTCATTTTGCCTAAAATCGGATGTGCTTCAATCCATTGTGTGCGGTGAGCAGCTATATCTTGGCACACTCCCAGTAATTTTGCCTTATCTCGAGCAAATTCGGTAGGAGATGTTCCCTGCTGCTGCTGATCTAGTTCGATAGCGGTTTTAATTCCCTTGGGCCAAGGAATGGGCAAATACAGGCTGCCCCAGCGCATGATGGCTTGTTGAAACTTGGGTGATGGGGGGTAAGACATATTGCGTTTGCCTATAATTCCCTCGAGCGAATCGGCAAGGTGACAAATGGCCTGATGAGCGGTCATTTTCCCCCATTTGCGAGGACTATTTGGCTCGAGTTTGGTTAATCGGCGCATGATTTCTGTTGCAACTTCGGGCTGGTCGAAAGTTTTCATGGTTCTCCCAAATCTGCGGGTTGAATTGATCTACAGATTTCTTTGTATTATTTGCATTATTGCAATAAAAAATAATGAAGCCAAGGACAAATTACCTTGGCTTCGTGGGTGCTATCTGGGTATACTATAGGTATCGAATGGGTATATTTTCAAAATTTATTTAGTAATCTCGATTAACAATCTCGAGGGGGTTCAATATTTACCCCAAAATCTGCAACTTTACCTGTATTTTTATAATCTCCAAAATGGACACAAGAGCCTAAGCGGTGTTCGGCATCCACCGCCCGTACTGCAAGGGTTAAATAGCGATCTGGGTGGCTGGATATATTTTTAAAGATATTTTTTTCCAATTCTAGGCGCTGTGGGCAATGATTCTGGTTGTCTACAGGAAAACACCCTTTGTATTCGGGGGGCAATGCTATAATCATAGCGGTTTCCCATTTGTTTAGGGCCAATGACCCTCGAGGGAAAACCGAGCTTGGCTGTTGTATTCCCAAACCATCTTTGGGGCCAAAGCAAACTGAATCGATTAGCCAGCCCGATAACTGGGCTTGGATTAAAATTGAATGGTCTAGTAATGGGCTGATCAATCCCTTGAGTTCCAATTGTCCCCCGCATTTTGCGCTCGAGGGGGAAACTCCAAAAAGCATCGTGAATTCGTGGCGATAATTGGACGGTAAAATATGGCCTTCTGGGTCTATTTGTCCCGAAATAGGTAGATCGGTATAGTTTACTTTGTCAGCATAACCATCAATAAAGGTTGTCCATTCAAAACCCGTGGCATGTTGGGGTGCGATCAATTTTAGGGCATTGTAATCGGTTAGATTTTTAAAATGAGGCGTTAAAAGTGTAGCCAATTCGGATGTACCTAATGAAATATGCGTCACGATAGAATCTTTGGCAAATAGATTATCTTTGGCCCACCAAAGCCCCAATCCCAAAACTGCACAGCCCAGAACTGCCCAGCCCAATGTGTAGGTAAAAACGTGTCCCAGAAAAGCACGGTTGGTTGGCTCTGGCAGGCCCATTTCGGACACCGCCACATGCTCCGCCTCTGCTCGCGTGAAACCTTGCCCCTCGAGCATCCGAATCCGCTCGAGGACGTGAACCCGCAGTTCTGCGGCAGTGTCTAGGCGGGTGTTTTTGGGCAAGCCACGGGTGCAAAGCCAAATGTAGCGATTCAGTGAAAGTTTTTTGCTGCGTCCACTCATTTAGTGCAGTCTAAATTGATTTTAAAACTTGGATTTTTGCGATTAAAGATTACGCCTTTTGATTTTAAATGTGGCGATATTTTATTGAAACCCAGCTCGAGTAGTAAATGATGGGGTTTTTGGTTGGTGTTCATATTTTTGGGAACGGGAAACGGATATAAAAAGTTAATCTTATAGCTAAGTGTACCCGACTTGGGCAAGGCTTCAAAAAGCAAATCTTCTGTACCCAAAGGTTCTGCACCCAGAGTAGTGCCATCTGCAAAAGTGACTTGAATTCCCTTAGCAATGTCGCTAAAGCCCGCATCGGCAAGTCGGGTGGCGATTTGGGTTTCGTTTTTCACCTCGAGGCTAATGCTCCAAGCGGGAAAATTGGGAGCATCATTTAGGGCATATATGTGCTCAATTTGAGTAACCTTAACCTGCCAAACTCCGTTGGAAAGAGGTTGGTTGATACACCCCTCGAGCGCGTTTTTTTCGGCGGCTCTGCTTAAAGTAGGGTCGATATTAAAATTGGCCTTTAAGGTAGTGCCATTGGAAAGCGCAATGAGAAAGCTAGGTTGTGAACTCGAGGTTGCAAGCGAAGTTCCCAGTAAAGAGAATAGAACGAGCAGTGGATATTTCAGAGTTATTATCTTGGTCTTTCCACTCATAACGTGCGTCCTTTCAGGCCCAACAAAGCATCCAACCCACTGCGAAGGTCGCCCCACTCGAGTTTTTTGCGCTCGAGCTGAGCCAATCCTGTTTCGGTGATCTGGTACACCTTGCGCGGCGCACCCCCCACGCTCGAGGGTTGCCATTCGGATTCGATGCAGCCAGCATCCACCAGTTTGTGCAGGCTGGGGTAGAGGCTGCCTTCTTTGAATTGAAACAGCCCGCTCGAGCCTTCTTCTACCGCTTTCAAAATTTCCAGCCCGTACATGGGGCGGCGCTCGAGGGCCGAAAGCAAGACCAGCTCGAGGGTTCCTTGTTTGAGGTTTTTATCCATGTGCCAACCCTCCGTAAGCAACAAATACCAACTTGAGCTACATAGTTGCGTAAGTAACTCGGCTACATAGTTGCACAAGATAGCCCCTCGAGTCAAGGGGTGGGGGGTTGGAGAGGTGCTTGAGGGAGTGGGACTGGGTAAACGTGATGAATCAGTTGGTAGTGATTCCTGTTAGTTCTCCAATATCGTAATAAAGAACTTGATATTTTTTCTCGATCTGGCTATGTGCGGGAAGTGTTCCCAAAAGACTTAACCCTTTGGCAGTTCTGTTCGCCCCTTCCACTGAAATATTGGATCTAACTTGCTCGAGCCTTTCTAGGTATTCGTAAGGAATCGCTCGAGATTTAGTATTTTTGAACTGCAAAGTAATTGTGAAAGTGGTATAGGTATAAATGCGTTGCATTTTGCCATAAATCTTCTTTTTGGTTGAATTGACTGACTTGACATATCGAATGTATCTCAAATCGGGGTCTTGACCGATTTGTAAATCGCGTTCTTCAAAGGCAGTAAGATCGGGCAATGTTTGGCTGCCAACTACCTTACCTGCATCTCGGACGGTAGCGATTCCAGAGGGCAAGAGGATATTGCTACTTAAGCGATATAGACGTTGAAATTTTCCTTGTACAAACCCGCTATAAAATTCTGTCTCGAGACGCGCAACACGCTTGACCGTTACTATTGGCTCGAGAAAAGGGAGGCTGTACATTGAATTGGTGGGTAAAGTATAGCCTCGATTGAGTGTATAGCTATAGATCCCTTGTTGTTCGCTTCCCACACTAACTTGAGGAGCATATGTACGGTTCGTAGGAGTTACACCTACTGAGGGAGCGGGGGTCATATCTGCTTTTAATCTTGCTTGATCATATACATTTTGCTCCGCACCATTCGAGCTAACCAATTGAACCTGTCCTGCAATCAATTCACTCGAGTCTACTTTTAATGTGGCTTCGTGATTGGTAATATCGGCCCATGCCTCGAGGGTGGAGCCGTTATCAGTGACACTGAGGACGTAGCGCGGCTGCCAACTGATCCCCCTGGTGATCAGCGAAACGGTGGCGGGGCCAGAGCTAGCGGTGGTGTAGCGGTAGCGCACGGTGCTTGCCAAATTGGGTAGGGGAGGTTTGGCAAACTCGAGCTGCGCCAAGCTGATGCCAGTGCGAAAACGCAGGGTTTTCAGATCCTGCACCAAGCCGTCGGATGCCCGAATCAGGCGCACTGCGCGGACTTGTCCTGCTTCTCGCAGGTAAACCACTTGCCCCTCAAACCGCTCGAGGGAACCTTTGCCAGTGTTCACCGTTTGCAACCTCGAGAGAACTTTGGGGCCACTGAGGTACAGCGAACCTCCCACCATATTGCCCAACTGCACCTGTGAAAAATTCAGCTCGAGCAGGCGGTTTTGGATTTGTACAGGGCGGCGGATTTCGGTAAATTCGGGATAAATTCGCAGGGTGACGGCTTGGGCGCAGGGGAGCAGTAGGCCGCATAACACCACATTCAAAACAGTTTGATTCATGGCTCGAGTGTAACGGATCTGACCTTGGCATACCCCTTGTAAAGCCCCCTTGACAAAAAGTACAGCATCCCTTACTCTGGATGTCAAGGAGGCTTTACATGATGGCGCAACCAGAAGAATCTAAACATAAATCGGTACGTGAGCAGCGGGTCGCTCGAGCGATGAACCGTGGCTTGGTGGGTGTAGTTAGCCTCGCTGTATTGGGTTTAATTACGGGTTTTATTGCCAGAGCCAATGGAAATGATTTTTTGAGCGGCTTTCAAACCGCCCTGATGACGCTGCTACCGTGGGCAGTAGTATTGATGGTTTGGCGGGGCTACAAACAAATGGACGAATATGGTAAACACAACCTACTGCGTGCCTCGAGCGTGTCTTTTGTAGTGGTGATGCTGCTCTCTCAAACGTATTTCCCGCTCGAGCAAGCACTTAAACTTCCTGCTATGCCACTATGGATTTTGTGGGTGGTGGGTTGGACCGTGTGGGGAATGAGTTTGGCTGTACAAAACCGCTCGAGAGGAGCATAAGATGATGGCAAAAAGTGATAAAAAGCCCACTCGAGAGCAAAAAGTCACCCGAATGTCCATTCGCTGGACAGTGGTTTTGGTGGTGATCGCAACCATTGGTGGATTTTTGGTGGGCGTAGGAGAAGTGACCCACCTGAGTTGGTTGCGGGTTATGGGTGGTGTATTGGCAACGGGTTACGTAGGTGGGTCTATGGTTTTTGTAGTGCGTTATTATCAGGCACTGGATGAGCAAGTACGCCAGAGAAATATGGAAGCGGGTGCAATTGGAATGGTTATGCTGGTGTTTTCGGCCCTGATCTACCTTTTGGGGGATATATTTGGAATGAATCTACCTAATCCATCGGTGTATTTTTTGTTGTATTACGCCATGACGCTTTATTTGCTTTCTTACATGGTTCTGTGGTGGCGCTCGAGGTGAGGGTATGGAGAATATGAAGAACCGCATTAAAGTATTGCGTGCCGAGCGCAATTGGACTCAAGCCGATCTCGCGGATGCGCTCGAGGTGTCACGGCAAACCATCAACGCCCTCGAGACAGGAAAGTACGACCCCAGTTTGCCCTTGGCTTTTCGGATTTCGCAGTTGTTCCAAACCCCGCTCGAGGGCATTTTTGACCCCGAACTCGAGCCAGTAAAGTTGCCCTAACCCCAACCCTTCAATCCAACACAGTACACACTTTCCCACAAGGATCGTGCTGCAAAAACACACGCTAAAAAACACACGTTAAAGCAGGAGAAAACATGCTTCAGATTTCAGGATTAAGTAAGGTCTATAACGTCCCCAAACAAAAAGCTAAAGGTTTATCTCGAGGGAAAGCCGAGACCACATTAAAAGCGCTCGAGCCACTGAACCTGAGCGTGGCGGGTGGGCAAGTGTACGGGCTGCTTGGCCCCAACGGAGCGGGAAAAACCACGCTGCTGCGCTGCTTGGCAACCTTGCTGACCCCCTCGAGCGGAACCGCAACTTTGGCAGGCTTCGACATTCAAAAAGAACCCGAAAAGGTGCGGCAGATTTTGGGGGTGGTCAACGGTGGAATGGGCCTGTATGACCGCCTGACGGGTCGGGAAATTTTGGAATATTTTGCGGGGTTTTATGGCATGGAATCTGCAAAAGTGCAAAGCCGCATCCTCGAGCTGGACGATCTGCTCGAGCTGGGAGACGCACTGACCAAGCGCACCATGGATCATTCTACAGGGATGAAGCAAAAAATTGTGATCGCAAGGGCGGTCATTCACGACCCCCAAGTGTTGATTCTGGACGAGGCCGCCAGTGGCTTGGATATTTTGGCGCGGCGGGCGCTGCTGGATTTTGTGAAAAGTTACAAGGCGCACAACCGTTTGGTGTTGTACTCCACCCATGTGATGGACGAAATCGAAGAAGTCTCCGAACGCGCCGCGATTCTTTATAAAGGCCGTTTGCTGGAAGAAGGAACCCTCGAGGAAATCAAATCCCGCAGCGGCGAACGTAAGCTCGAGAATGCTTTTTTTGAGTTGGTTAAAGCCGAAGAAGCGCGGTTGGCAGTTGTAAAGTAATTGGGTTATCCGTTATCTGTCAAAGATTAGAGACTCGAGCCTTTTCTTACTCTCTTACCCTCTTAAAAAAGGTGGTCATAATATGCGTACACACTTCATCTGGCTGGTGGCTTGGAAAGAACTAATTTCTACTTGGCGCGACAAAAGAACCCTGCAATCTACCATTCTCACCCCAATGATTATGATTCCCTTCTTTATTATTGGATTTCCATTGCTGTTTGGCAGTTTACTGGGCGGTCAACAACTCGAGAAGCAAAAGGTGGGGATTATTGGCCTCGAGCGGATTCCAGCGGGGCTTAAAACCTTGCTCGAGCAGGATCAAAAGCAAAATGGAAAAGTGGTCTCGAGCGGGGTGACATTGGTTAAATACAGTGGAGATCCGCAAAAAGCGGTGCAAGACGGCTCCCTCGAGGCCGTAGTGGAGTTGCCGCCCAGCCTGCCTAGCACTGCTGGTCAAGCGCCTGTCCGTATCAAGATTTACGCCAAACTCTCGAGCATCAAGGGGCAAACGGGAGCAATTGGCAAGGTGCAAGCGGCGATTCGGGCTTACTCGGATACTTTGGTCAAGGCGCGGCTCGAGCGTTCGGGTTTGTCGGCCCAGACCCTCACGCCCATTTTGGCTCAAGCAGTGGACGCTTCCACCACCCAAGAGCGCAGCAGCGGGCAACTGGCCTTCATCATTCCGCTGTTTATTGTGCAGTTTATTTTTTCGGGAGGAATGCCCACCGCCATCGATAGTACCGCAGGTGAAAAGGAACG
>JANYFS010000068.1 GCA_025359705.1 Deinococcales bacterium
TTGGGGTTGTTCATGCTGTGGATCTTGGTATTGACCATTTCTTTTATCAGCTTGCTTGGTTTCAAATAAGCCATACGCCCCCTCGAGCCTAAGCCATTTGGCGCTATAGTCTCGAGGGGTTAAAACGTTATTCTAATTGCAGCACTCGAGCGGCGAATTTGCGGTTACTTCCTTGGGGATAGCGTCGAAAGGCATGTGGGTTCAAATCCCACCAAGAATTGAAAACTCTTGTGGCGAAAATGGTAGACGCACTAATTATACCGCAATACACACTTCCCTCGAGATTTTCGTACCTACTTCTGGCCCATCTTCTTATCTACTCGAGCGGCGCAGAAACTGTTCCTTCATCTTCCAAAATGACTGTGGATTCATTTTCACC
The DNA here is from genome assembly GCA_025359705.1 of Deinococcales bacterium. GTDB lineage: Bacteria > Deinococcota > Deinococci > Deinococcales > Deinococcaceae > JACMOA01. Next base: position 380 of record JANYFS010000068.1, read on the forward strand.
GTGGGTTCGAATCCCACCCGATTGATTGGGAAACCCAAAGATCGGTGGCTGAGTGGCTTAAAGCGGTTTGTGTGCAGTTTCGATCTTTTCCCTCGAGGGTTATAAGATTTCCCGCTTAAGACTTCTCCTCCAAAGATTCACATTTGGACTTTTCACTTGATTAGGTATTTCTCTCGAGCGGCGATAGAACGGTTCCTTCGACTCTTAATCCGTAGGTTGTGGGTTCGATTCCCACTTTGCCGAAAGGCAAATAGCTCAAATGGTAGAGCAACGCAAAAAGCCCGTTCACACCCTTCCCTCGAGACCCCCTAAAAAACCTCTTACCAATATGCTTGAGCGGCGCTATTGCAGATACTTCCCTTTTAAAGAAACCAAATCTGCAATGTCTATTCCCTCGAGGCTTTTCTAAAATCTCTAACCTTGCTTTCAACTTTGCTTTTAATCGCTCGAGCGGCGATAGAACGGTTACTTCCTTCATGCGTTGGACGTGGGTTCGATCCCCACCATGTTGTAAGACATGTAGCTCAGCGGTAGAGCGACACACTAGTCCGTTCGATACACTTCCCTCGAGTTGTTTTTAAGAAAACATGCAAGACCTGTGCAAGATCTGGCGGCGGCGCTACTCCGGTTACTTCCTATCCCGAAAAACAACCGCAGTAAATTCATTCCCCGTCAGCAATAAAAAGGTGACTTATGTCCTTTAACATCAAAAACATCTTTACTCGAGCCACTCCTCCTCAAACTGCTCATACCTATGAAGGTGGTAAGGGCTATATTCGCACTGCCCAAGATGAACTTTATCTGTTGGTGGCTAGCACCCTGTTCGCAGGTGATAGCTTCTATGAAAGTGATGCAAATCGCCTCGAGCGGTTTCGTAAACTGATTGCTCGAGTGCTAGAGCAAGAAAATGGCCCTCAATTTATTGTTTCTTTGGCAATTTATGCCCGCGAAGTCTTGAACTTGCGAACCACGCCTACTTTGCTGACGGTGGAAGCCTTTTTGCATGGTGTGGAATCGGCAGAAAAAGCCGCCCAATATGTTTGGGTGCGCGGTGACGAACACCTCGAGGCGCTGGCTTATACCAAAATTGTAGGTAGCAAATACACCAAGCGGTTTTTGCGGGCTGTTGCGAGCCGTATGAGCCGTCTGACCGAGCGTCAAGCCTTGCGTTATGGCGGCAATGGTAAAGCCTTTTCGCAACGCGACGCGCTGCGTTTGGCCCACCCCAAAATCTCGAGTGCCAAGCAAAACGCGCTGTTCAAATTCATTACGGGCGGTGTAGAAGCCCTCTCGAGCGAAGAATTGGCCTTGCTGCCCACCGTTGCCAAAGTGCGCGGAGAAGGCGAAGCACTGACTTGGGAAAACTTGATCTCGAGCGAGGGTTCTAGTACCGAGACTTGGGAAAGAGCGGTTCCTTTGATGGGTTATATGGCGCTGTTGCGGAATCTGCGGAACTTAGTCAAAAACAATGTGCGGGGCGAAATCCTTCAACAAGTGGCAGCCAAATTGCGTGATCCCGAAGAAGTTCGGGCCTCCAAGCAAATGCCCTACCGTTTTTACAGCGCCTACCAAGCCCTCGAGAGCGGTACACCTGCACTGGTTTTGAATGCGCTCAGCGATGCGATGGATATTGCCGCCCAAAGCGTCCCCGAATTTTCTGGCTCGAGCCTGATTTTGGTGGATTTGTCCCCTTCGATGGCGGCGAAGTTATCCGCCAAGGGCGATGTCACCCGTATGCAAGCCGCAAGCTGTTTGGGAGCCATGCTCAGCCGCCAAGATGGATGTGATGTTTGGGGATTTGCTGCCAACAACACCCAAATCAAGCTGCCCAAAGGTACCCCTACGTTGCTGGGAGCCGAGAAAATCGAGCAAACGAGCAAGCAAGTGGGTTACGGAACCGAACTTGCCAAAGTATTGAAGGCTTCGCTGACACGGCACTATGACCGCGTGATCATCCTGACCGACGAGCAAGCCGCCGATAACACCTGGAGCGTTTTGCGCCCCTACCTCGAGCGCCACATCAGTACCCAAGTCTTTGTGGTCAACTTGGCGGGTTATGCAGTCGGTACGGTGGATAGCCAACACCCTCGAGTGCATAGTGTGGGGGGCTTTAGTGATCGTGTCCTCGAGTGGGTGGGTGCGCTCGAGACCGCGAACCCTGTGGCGAAGATTTTGGCGTATGGCGCAGCCAAAGCGTAACCCCTTATCCCTCGAGCCTTTATCCCTCGAGGAACCTTCGAATCACATCGTTTAAAACCCACCAGCCGTCATAGGTTGCTTTCAATTGCTCACCCTCTTGCTCACTTTCTAAGGTGAGCAATCTTTTTTGGATCATCTCATCAAGAACATTTTGATAACGCTCAAAAATAGAAAACCCCGCCCTTGCGCTTAAATCTCTCAGAGAAATGCCGTCACGCAGGCGCAAACCCATAAACAAAGCGTCGGTGGCGTAATCTTCGGCAAAAACCTGCTCGAGCGGAGTGGGATTATTCTCGAGCCAGATGTGCAAATGCGGGTTGGTGTAGCGGTGGGAAAGGTATTCTCCACCGCCCAAATTGGGCAAATGCCCCGCCGCACCTGGCCCCAAGCCCAGATAAAAACGGTTGTTCCAGTAAGCCAAATTGTGCTGTGACCGCACCTCGAGCGAGGCGGCATAGTTGCTGATTTCATAACGCTGAAACCCCAGCTCGAGCAACAGTTCGGCGGTTCGCACAAAACCCGCTTGCTCGTCGGCTTCCAGCACTTGTACTCCGCGTTTGGCAAAAGGGGTTCCTGGCTCGATGGTCAGGGTGTAGGCCGAAACATGTTGCACCCCCAGCTCGAGCAGCCCGCGTATATCCGCCTCGAGGGGTTGGCCTGCCACCGCCGTAATCAAATCCCCCGAGGTTCTAAAGCCTTGGTTTTGCAGCAGCTCGAGGGCGGATTTGGCAGCTTTCGCATCATGAATGCGCCCCAAAAATTTGAGGGTGGGGTCATGTAAACTTTGTACCCCCACACTGGCACGGTTAAAACCCAAATCAAACCAATGTTTAACCCGCTCGCTCGAGACCGTACCAGGATTCACCTCGAGGGTGTTTTCGCTACCCCAACCCAAATACCGCCGCACAATTCCCACCAAACGGGCCATTTCGGAATCCCGCAAAAAAGAAGGGGTTCCCCCACCCAAATAAACTGTCTCGAGGGCAAAGGAATAC
>JANYFS010000120.1 GCA_025359705.1 Deinococcales bacterium
CTGACAATGGGCAGGGTTTTGGCAGTGTAACCCGCAGCTTGATATTGCTTGAAGAAGGCAACATTGGAATCCCCATTCAGGGTATTGATGATCACTTGGGGTTTAGCCGCTTTGATCTTAGCAATCACCGAACCGAAGTCGGTTCCGCCCAAGGCCACGTATTCTTCGCCCAAGACTTTACCACCATCTTGAACAATATGCTTTTTGAGTACCAAGTTTGCAGTGCGGGGGTAAACGTAGTCGGAACCCAGCAAGAAAATATCTTTGTATCCTTTACTAAAAGCCCAGTCCAGTGCAGGTAAAGCCTGTTGGTTAGGTTGTGCGCCCGAGTATATGATGTTGGGGCTGCATTCGTTACCTTCAAACTGCACGGGGTAGAACAACAAGTGGTTGTATTTCTCAAACACAGGCAACAAAGACTTGCGGCTTGCCGAAGTCCAAGCACCAAACACCACGGCAACCTTATCCTGTTGGATCAATTTTTCGGCTTTGGTGGCAAAAGTGGGCCAGTCGGAGGCTCCATCTTCCTTGGAAATCACCAATTTTTTACCCATAATGCCGCCCTTGGCATTGATTTCGGAAACAGCCAACTCGGTGGCATTGGCAACGGTAATTTCAGAAATTGCCATTGTGCCGGTCAAGGAGTGCAAGATGCCCACTTTTACATCTTCTGCAAAAGCCGAACCCGCCACCAAAATTACAGAGATCAAACTTAGGGTTTTACGCATCGCAACAGCCTCCTTAAAAGTTTCCTGCTTGTTTTTCGCATACTTGCCGCATATTGCCCACACATTTTTTGCGGATTTTACAGATGTTATCGCCGAAAGCATTGCAAACGGCGAATAACGACACCACTCGAGCGGTATGCTAGCATAAGTATGCATTTTGTGCAAATTTTTTGGTTCAAAATGCAGCTTTTTTTAAAAAATAAATGTTACGCTGGCTAGACATTGCATCTTGTTCACCATTTTGGATACACTATTGCGGGGGTGCATCTGAATGCAATTAACCGCTCGAGAGCGCGACAAATTGATGATTGTGGTGGCGGCAGATCTGGCCCGCAGGCGCATGGCACGGGGGCTAAAATTGAACCATCCCGAAGCGGTGGCCCTGATCACTGCCGAAATCCTCGAGGGGATTCGGGATGGGCAAAGCGTTGAGGCGCTGATGCATTTTGGAACCACCATCCTGACCCACGACGATGTGATGGAAGGCGTGCCAGAAATGATTCACGACATCCAGGTGGAAGGGACTTTTCCTGACGGCAGCAAATTGGTCACGGTACATGATCCAATCCGCCCCAATTTTGCCCAAAAAGAGGATTTGCTATGATTCCTGGTGAATATATCCTCAAAAAAAGTGACGTAAACGGTGATCTCGAGGGGATTGAGGGAATTGAAGCAAATGTAGGCCGAGCAACCTGCACCCTCGAGGTTGCCAACACCGGAGACCGCCCCATTCAAGTGGGCAGCCATTTTCACTTTTTTGAGGTGAACCGTGCGCTGGACTTCGCTCGAGGGGATGCCTACGGAATGCGCCTGAACATCCCCGCTGGCACCGCCACCCGCTTTGAACCTGGTGAGGCTCGAGCGGTGGAATTGGTGGTGCTGGGCGGCAAGCGCGAGGTTTACGGCATGAATGGTTTGGTTTCGGGGTCGCTCGAGGGCAACCGCGAAGCTGCTTTTGTGCGGCTCGAGGCATTTTTGGGGCGTGAAGTATGAAATCGGGCATGAAGAAGACAGGCATGAACATGAGCCGCAAACAATATGCCGACCTGTATGGCCCCACCACAGGCGACCAAATTCGTTTAGCAGATACCGCACTGTGTATTGAAATCGAGCGCGATTACACAGTCTACGGCGAAGAAGTCAAATTTGGCGGCGGAAAAGTAATCCGCGATGGTTTGGGCCAAGGACAGCTTAGCCGTGCGGAGGGTGCGCCCGATTTAGTGATCACCAACGCGATTATTTTGGATCATTGGGGCATTGTTAAAGCAGATGTGGCAGTACGTGATGGGCGCATTGTCGCCATTGGTAAAGCGGGCAATAGTGGCATTCAAGAGGGTGTGACCATTGAAATTGGAGCTAGTACCGAAATCATTGCGGGTGAAAATCATATCCTGACTGCGGGCGGCATCGATACCCACATTCACTTTATTTGCCCCCAGCAAACGTGGGAAGCACTCTACAGTGGCGTAACCACCATGATAGGCGGCGGCACAGGCCCAACCGCAGGAACCAGCGCCACTACCTGTACTCCAGGCAAGTGGCATATCCACCGAATGCTCGAGTCGCTCGAGGCTTTTCCTTTAAACTTTGGGCTTTTGGGTAAAGGAAATTGCAGCAGTAAAACCCCGCTCGAGGAACAGATTTTGGCGGGAGCCTGTGGTTTAAAACTGCACGAAGATTGGGGAACCACCCCCCAAGCCATCGATCACGCCCTGAGTGTGGCAGACGAACACGATGTTCAAGTGGCGATTCACACCGACACCCTAAATGAATCGGGA
>JANYFS010000131.1 GCA_025359705.1 Deinococcales bacterium
CAGCTCGGGAAGCATCATCGTCACGCAATAAAGCGGTTATGTGTCATCCGTTGTCCGTTTTGGGGATATTTGTAAATACCGTGTTTCAAACGGATAAATCATGTTTTAAAATGGAGTGGTTCAGCCGTTTACTCCTAAGACAAAAGCTCTAAACTCACGGGAACCGCGCCTTTCCTTGTACCCAGCCGCCCTTTTCGCCACCTTCCCAATGCACCAACCCTTCGGGCCGCCCCTCGAGCGCCTGTACAATGACCCCCAGCGCAATCCTCGAGACAAAACGGGTGCGGCTGTGCCACTCCAGCAAGTTGCGTTGGGAAGACAAGGGCGGCAGCGAGCGCAAATAGGTATCGGCGCGGTTAACTGCGAGGTCAAAAACGGCGTTAGGATGGCTCACGAAAGCTGATAACGCCCATTCCCCAGCGCAACCGCCTTACCTTGCCCCTCGAGTGTATTCAGCATATCGCGCACCTGCTGTGGCTCGAGGGGGGTTCGCTCGAGTTGATTCAGATCGATTACGCCATTCATGCGGTGGGCCAAACGGTAGAGCATTCGCAAGCTCGAGCCTGCATGTGGTGATGGGTTAGGCTGCTGCAACCTGCGCCCAAACAGCCGAAACACGAGTGCGCCAAATACCACCCCAATCACTAGCTCGAGGGGAATCATCTGCAAAGCCAGGGCATGATCGCCCACTTTGGGATGCGGTGAAAAATGATTGTAGAAGCCGCCGTAAGCGATTAAAGTACCGCCTAGCGTAGCAATAAGGGTAAGCGGAAAACGAAGCCACATGTTTACAGTTTAGCTTTTTTGCGCCTGGATTTGCGGGCAAAGTCCCGCAGCCCTGCATTGCTCAAAAAACGCTTTTCAAACTCCCGCAGGGCGTATGCCTCGAGGGTGGCAGGCAGGCCTATCGAGCGAAACTGGGGCGGGTGTCCGTCGATCACCTCGAGCGTGGCATCGTCCAGGCCGTACAAATCCACATCGATTCCCTCGCGCACACAGGTCAGGTCGCGTTTACCATCCCCCTCGAGTTCTTGCCAGTGGATCACCCGAATGCCCCGACTGATGCCGATGGTGTGAACAATGCGGGTTAAAAAAGGATTTCCCAGCTCTTTGACCGTGTTCCAATCTCCTTTGGCATCAAAGGTGGCATCCCGCAAACAGGCAATGTCCAGCAAAAAAGTGATGTATTCCTGTATGCACAGCGCGTCCCCTTCGTTCCAGTGGCTGTCTAGGTAGGCTTTCATCTTCGGCTCCTTATTTACTCCTTGTTTAAAAGTGTGAACCAAGTTAAGTGATGCCCATAGAATACCAAATCCCTCGAGGGCTGTTTGTTTGTACAGCACATCTTTTTACTCGAGCTTAAATACAAACCCAACCTCGAGCTGCATCCAAAGCAATTATTCCAAACGCACTTTCAACGAGATATTATCCGCAAACCCTTCATTCCAAACCCCAAACTCTCGAGTGAAGGAAAGTTTAACCCTTGCCGTAACCGTGCCAGCGGGTAAAGTTCCTGTTTTATCGAAGGCCAAAATTTGGGATTTATTGCCGCGTTCCTGCGCCCTGGGGCCAGAAATCGTCACCGACTCGAGGGCTATACCCTTTTGATCCAGCAGCTCGAGCAACACATCCACATGATCATTTTCGGCTTCGGCCCCGCCCAATAGTGCGGACAAAACATAGCTGGGCTTGACATTCAGTTTTAACCCAGACAGGTCGATGGTTTGGCTGAGATTGCTGGTGCTGGTCAGGCCGCCCATCAGTAAATTTTTACCTAAAGCTACTCCCACAGGCCCAACAATGGTGATGCCTTGGGTTTTGAGGTAGCCGCTGTAGGGCATGGCGGTGGCATTTTCGGGAGCCTCAAGCGAGTTGCCTCGAGTCCAGCCTAGAACATCGGCAAGCGGAGCTTTGGGGGTGTCGGGTGCGTCGCTTTGTTCGGCATCACCATTCACTACCAAATTGGCGCTGTAACGCTCGAGGGGAAGTGTGGTTTGGTTGGGTGAACAGGCAGTAAGGCTGAGCAGCAGGGAACAATAGAGCAGTCTTTTCATCTCACGTCTCCTTGAGGGGGCGGAATAAACCCCTGAATGAACTCGAATAAACCAAGGGCGCACCCTTTGGCACGCCCTTGGAATTCACTCTAAATCTTCCTCAATCTTCCAACGATCTTCTAGGCTTCAACCAAGTAGGCCGAGTCTATCACCTCGAGCGCCCGAATTTGCTCGAGCTGATCGTGGGAAAGGCGTTCATCCAAACTTAAGGTAAACAGCGCTTCGCCGCCCTTGGCATCGCGGCCCAAGGCCATGCCCGCAATGTTCACACCCCAGCTCGAGAGCAATGTGGAAAGCTGCGCCACTGCGCCAGGGCGGTCTTGGTTGGAGCAAATTAAAATGTACCCCACTGGCTCGAGTTCTACCCGGAAGCGGCGCAAGCGGGTCAGGCGGGGCAATTTACCAAACACCGTACCGCCCACCGTGCGCTTGCGCTCGCCTTGCAAGGTGCTGACCACCACTTCACTTTGGTAGTCGGGGGATTCTTCCACATTGCGAATGGCAATTTTTAGGCCACGTTCTTTGGCAAGCGCTCTTGCGTTGATCGCGTTCGGGCGGTCTTCGGTGGTTCCACTCAGGTAGCCAATCACCACTTGGGTCACAATCGGGCTGGGGTCGGCGGCAAAAGTCCCTCGAAACTCCACCTCGAGGGTATCCGCGCCGCGCAACAACTGGCCTTGGATCTTGCCCAACTTCTGGCCTAGCTCGAGGTAGCCCCCCAACAGCTCGAGGGTTTTTTGGTCCAGTGCAGGCGCGTTGACCGCACCCCTCGAGACATCCCCGCGCAAAGCCGCCAAAACACGGTCTACAATTTCCGCGCCTGTGCGCTCTTGCGCCTCAACCGTGTTGGCTCCCAAGTGGGCAGTGATGCTGAGGTTGGGGGCGCGGAAGAAAATATGGTCGGGAGTGGGCGGTTCATCTTTAAATACATCCACGCCTGCCGCCCACAAATGCCCACTCTCGAGGGCCGCTACTAGGGCGTGTTCCTCGATGATGTTGCCGCGAGCGGCATTGACCACAATCGAATCTTTTTTCAGCAAAGCCAATTCCCGCTCGCCAATCATGGCTTCGGTTTCTTCGGTCAGCGGGGTGTGAACGGTGATTGCGTCCACCACGGTCAACAATTCATCCAAGGTTTCGATGCGCTGCACCCCCACTCGGTCAAAATGGGCTTGGGAAACATAAGGATCGAAAGCCACCACTTTCATTTGCAAACCCATGGCGCGGTAAGCCACCAAGCTACCGATCCGCCCCAAACCGATCACGCCCAAGGTTCGACCCTTCAGCTCGAGGCCCAGATATTTACGGTCCCAAATGCCCGCTCGAGACTTGCTATCCGAACGCACCAAACCCCGTGCAGAGGCCATCAGGTGCATGATGGCGAGTTCCGCCGCCGAAACATTGTTGGATTC
>JANYFS010000169.1 GCA_025359705.1 Deinococcales bacterium
GGCAAAACCAATACGGCGTTGGCTGACATCAAGGCCAAGGGAAGGAAAATGGGGGGCAGCAGGCTCGAGGGGATGTTTAGACATAAGGAAATCAGTTTAAGATAAAAATCATGACAGACCCTAAACCCCAACAGACCAAACACGAAAACCTATTCGATGCACAACACCTCGAGCCAGCCCCAGGAATGCGGGTGCGCCCTTTTAGCGGCAGTGAGGCCAGCACCGTTCTAAGTGTGACCCTCGAGGCTGGAGCCACTGCCCCAGGCCACCAGCACCCTCACGAGCAATACACTTTGGTGATTTCGGGCCACTATCACTATACCGTTGGCGAAACCACCAGCTTGCTGAAAAAAGGCGACATTGTGTACATCCCGCCCAATGTGTGGCATCAAGGTGTTGCCGAAACTCCTGTGGAAGTGGTGGAATTTTTCACCCCCTCGAGGGTGGATTTGCTGGAAAAGATTGCGGCGCTCGAGGATCAGACTCCTGTTCGGACATTTTGAAAAGGGTTACACCACCACCCTCACCTGTACCAATCATCTCGCTTTCGTTTTATGAGCAAGAAATACCCAAGAAGGCCATAAGAAACAGCTCAAGAATTGCCGTAAAATGGAGCCATGTTGGAACACACCTTTACCCCACATCCCGATCTGATTGAAACCGATCTCGAGCAGGAACTTTTACTGCTCAATCCCAACGACCAGCAAATTTTTTCGCTGAATGAAACGGGTCTAATGATCTGGCGAGCCATTCAAAACAACACCCTCGAGCATGTCGCCGATCAATTGGTTGAACACTATGAAGTCACCCTCGAGGAAGCAAAGGCGGATGTGCTGGCTTTAGTGACTCAACTTTACAATAAGGGTCTAATCCAGCGTGTAATCCACCATGCCTGAATCATTTACGGTGATTCACCGTCAAGTGCTACTTCACAATGCCTTTCCAGAAGTGACTACTTGGCTGGTGGATCATTGGTTTTATCCAGAGCATCACACTGTGGATCACTCTTGGGATATTGATGTGGTATCTCAGTACCATGACATAGCACTGCCCCAATTTGAAAAAACCTTCGACTATATGGGTTTTCCAGTATCTCTACTCGAGCAAATCGGAATTTTATACCTTAAATCGGGTGATTCAATCATTAGTGTGACCAAAAAAAATGAGTGTATTACTGTAACACTTTTTGGCTCGAGTTTTTCGGTCATTTTGCTGCAACTTGCCATGACCCACGCCTTCTATGAAACAGGCTTGATTCCACTTCATGCGGCGGCGGTTTTAAATCAAGATCAGGAAAATCAAGCACAGGCGATGGTTTTTCTTGGCCCCAGTGGGCGCGGTAAAAGCACTACGCTTTTGCGAATCTTGTTACAAGGTTGGCAACCCATTGCCGAAGATTGGGTTTGGCTCGAGCCAAAAACCATGATGCTGTATGCTTGGGATAAAGCCATGCACCTGTTACCCAATAGCCTGACCCTTTTACAACAGCAACGCTCAGATATTGCGATTGAATCTTTAGAAATGCGGGCGGAAAAATATATTGTGCCTTATTCTGCTTTGGGTCAGCGGGTTTGGCACGCACAACTGCGCTGGGTAATTACCCTCGAGCGCTCGAGCGAACACCCCGAACCCCACTGGATTAAGGCCAACCCGCTCGAGACGACTTTGGCCCTATACCAAGCCACAGGAATGCCCCTGACCAAAGAAACCCGCCAGTATTTGGGAAATCAAATGAAACATATCCTCTCGAGTGTGCAGTTTCAAAAATTACAACTGGGGTTTGATAAGTTTTCTAAAATTCCCGAATTGCCCTCGAGAATAAAGGAGTAGTATCTTAATGTCGCAAAACTCAAAGCTATACGCAGATTGGACAGATACCTATTTTGATCAAGACTATTTATATCGGGAAGGTTTGGGAATATCACTTGGTAGAACCCAAAAGGAAATAGATTTATGTATTCGCATTGCCAACATACAAAAAGATCAATATATATTAGATCTAGGCTGTGGTCATGGTCGGCACTTGATGGAAATGGCACGGCGAGGATTCGCCAATTTATATGGGCTAGACTTTTCCCAAGTATCCCTCGAGTATGGACAAAAGATTGCCGAAAAAGAAAAATTGCACATCAACTGGATTCAAGGAGATTTTCGGGAGTTGGATCATATGGCAGATATGTCTGAAAAATTTGATTTGGTCTGGAGCTTATACAATTCGATTTTTTATTGGAATGATGATATTCACCTTAAAATACTCAAGAGCATTGCTAAAGTATTAAAACCCAGAGGAAAACTGATTATTGAAGTCCCGAATAGAGAAGCTATGATTATAGATGAATATATCGCCCATAGCAGAATACTTTCCTTGGCTCGAGAGGCTAAGAGAAGGGTATCAGATCTAAAATACCGCATCAAAAACAAAATATTCTTTGGAAAGATAGATGGATACTCGAGCTTTGCCAAACGTCATTTCGATTTGTCTTCAGGTATGATGACCAGCTCTAAACAATACCATTCAAAAAAATATGGTGATGTGGTCAAACCTTTGCAGTTTCGGCTGTATACACTGAGCGAACTGAAACAATTACTCGAGCAGGCTGGATTCGAAGTATTATCATTTCAAGAAAGTATCAGTGGTCATCCTATAAGTTCAACCAGTGGAAACATTACTGTATTTGCAACTATAAGATAAAACGCCACCCTTAAAGAAAAGAGTGGCGTTTTATCTTTGAAACTAATTACGGTCTATCTAGCGGGTTTAGGGGTGTTGGTCTTCCCCCACCCCCATTGCTAATCCCTGTGATGGTAGACCAAGGTTCTTCGGTTTTTAACACGGGTGGAATATAAGGACGCTTTGGGTTGGATTGCATTGATACGTTGATCTCTTTTTTCCCTTCGTTCATGATGTACCTCATTGGGTTAATAGATAACTGAATCAAGGATTATTTAAAAATACCTGATTCAGCAATCAGATTAGCACGATCCTGTAGGTGGTGTACTATTCCCAGACAAGATGTACCTAGCTTTTACAGACGCGGAAGTTACACCATTATAACGTCCACAGGTGTTAATTACTGTCAAACCACTACCTGGATAGTTTGCGAATAAAGTTCCAG
>JANYFS010000177.1 GCA_025359705.1 Deinococcales bacterium
AAACTTAACCTAAACCAAAATAAAGAATTCTTGCACCCAGGCACATCTCCTCCAATTTACCTCGAGCGGACGTTGCTTTTGGTGGACGATGATGATGCGGTACGTTATGTGCTGGAGAACTTGTTTTGCCCGCTGTACACCGTGGTTAGTGTGGCTTCGGGCAAAGAAGCCCTCGAGCGCATTCGGGCGGGTTTTATTCCGCAGGTGATTATTGCTGACCAAAGAATGCCCGATATGTCTGGGGCCACTTTTTTGGCGCATAGCCGCGAATGGGTTCCCCAAGCAGTGCGCTTGATTTTGACGGGCTACAGCGACCTCGAGGATATTGTACAGAGCATCAATCAGGGGTTTATCTACCGCTTTTTGAGCAAACCTTGGAACGATGCCGAATTGCTCGAGACGGTGCGGGCCTGCTTTGAGTATTATGATGTTTCCCAAGATAATCAGGCTTTGACTGCGGCCCTCGAGCAACTTGAGCAGATCAGCCGTGACAAAGATGAAATTATGGCAATTGTGGCCCACGACTTAAGAAACCCCTTACAACTAATTATGGGCTACGCCGAATTGCTCAGCAGCTCGGATAATTTATCTGACCTCGAGAAAACCAACTTTGTCCATTTGATTTATGAAGGTACCAAGTATATGCGAACTTTGCTACGTAACTTGATGGATTCCAATACTCTGGATCAAGGAAAATTGCGAATATGGCCCACCGAATTTGATCTAGCGAATCAAATTCATAATTTATCTGAAGATTATTCCGATGTTGCCGAACGAAAGCGCCAAACTATCCATTTTCGCTATTCTTATTTGCTGAATATCTATAGCGATATTCTGATTGTCAAACAGATTATTGACAATCTTTTATCCAATGCCATCAAATATTCGGAGCCAGATACCAATATTTGGATCAATTTACTCTCTTCCAAAGATCAAGTGTGGATAGAAATTCAAGATGAAGGTTTGGGAATTCCTGCATCTGAATTACCCAGACTATTTGAAAAATATACCCACCTGACCCCCAAGCCCACGGCTGGCGAAACCTCTACGGGTTTAGGGCTAGCCATTAGTAAAAAAATGGTGGAATTGTTGGGTGGTGAGATTCGTTGTGATAGTGAAGTGGGTAGGGGAACTACCTTTACTGTAGTTTTGCCTCGAGTATATGGGGCGGCTCGAGCGGATTAAAGAATGTTTGAGAATTAAAAACTAGGCTCGAGAGTTATACCATTCAACCTGTGGGTAAACTGGCTTGAATTTGGCTGCCTTGTCCTGGGGCGCTCGAGAGCAAATAGCGGCCTCCTCTGGCCTCGAGCCGTTCGCGCATTTGGGTGAGGCCCATGCCGCCTGCGGTGGAAATTTTGCCGGTCAGTGCGGTGATGTCGAAGCCTAGACCATCATCTTGTACACTGAGCAGCACTTCTTCTTGGTGAGGTGCGAGCGATAGTTTGACCCAGACATTGCTGGCTTTGGCGTGCTTGGCAACGTTGTTGAGCGATTCTTGCAAAATGCGGAAGATTACCGCTTCATCGCTGGGGGTGAGTCGAATGTCGCCTACAATCTCGAGGTGGCTGCGGAGGTTGTTTTGCTCACCAAAGTCTTGGACGTATTGCCGTACCGTCTCGAGCAGGCCAAAACGCTCGAGGTCGATGGGGCGCAGGGCAAAAATTGAGCGGCGCACTTCTTTGATTTGCTCACGCAGGTTTTGTTTGGAAAATTGCACCTCGAGGATGGCTTTGTTGGGATCTTTGGGAATCAGACGCTCCACCAAATCCAGTTTGAGTGCGGTGAAGGCCAAGTTTTGGGCCACCCCATCGTGAATTTCTCGAGCAATGCGGTTGCGCTCGTCGCCAATGGCAAGTTCTTCGGAATACAAATAAGCCCTGGCGTTGCGAACCGCCAAACTGGTTTGGTTTGCCATCAAAGCCAGCAGCGGTAAACGGGCTTGGTCAAACTGCACATTGGCTTGGTAGCCCAGCACAATCACCCCCTCGAGCTTGTTTTCCGAGAGCATCGGTAAGCCAATGCTCGAGACGGCATCAGTGAAAATCCCATCCTCACTGCCACCGCTGGTGCGTAAGGCTTTGCGCTCGAGGACTACTTTTTTGGCAAAGCTAGAAACACTGCCCCCATGAAAGATCTGCCCTGCAAAATCCTGCGCCCAGGTCAGGCGCAAAACCCCGTCTTCATCCACCAAATAGACCGCCCTAGCTTCGGCTCCACTGCGCTGGGCCATTTGGCCCAAAATCCGCTCGAGTAAACGGTCCATATTGCGTTCGGCCCGAATGGATTGATCCACTTGGTAAAGCGTCACCAAATCCCTCGAGCGCCGTTCTGCCGCCTCGAGCGCGGTTCCCACTTCGCTGCTCAGCGACTCGAGCAGGCTACGTAGTTCGGGCGAAGGCTCCTCCATATAACGCAGATGCAAAAACCCTACCCGTTGTCCCGACCAGTTCAGCGGTAAAGAAATGCGGTGCAAGCCTTCCTCGAAGCGCTCGAGCGGATGAAGCGGGAACAGATCGGGCCACTCCTCGAGCTTGGAGGAAACCTCCCCCGCGATGTCCACCGCCCGCTCGATGCCGCCAGGCAAGGTGATCAGGCCGCTATGGGCTTGGGTGGCTTTGGCAATGCCCGCAATGGCGGTATCCAGCACTTCCTCGAGGTCAGAGGCTTCGGCAAGGCTGCGAATCAATTGCCCCACGGTATCCAGGCGCTTGTTGGCACTTTTCAGGTCGCTATATAGCTGTAACAGCTCGAGTTCGGCGGCGCGTCGCAGCTTCACCCCCTCGAGAATCCAAGTGATGGTGTAGTAGGTCACCAACGGTCCCATGATCCCGTAAAAAGTCAAGTGCGCCCACAGCCGAAAAACCCCTTTGCCCAGTTCCACAAAAACCAGTTCGTAAAACAAAACCACCAGTACAATCAGCGGTGGCAGCACCGCCCTGGCGATATTCACACGGCGGTATAGCCCTTGCGGGGCTGAAGCGGGGTGCAGGTTGTTCAGGTTGCCCATCCACGATTTGATCATTGGGTTTAGTTTAATTCGGGGCGCTCGAGGGGAAAGTGATCTTTGAGTATAATTGACTTGGGCAATGATCGTTATTTTTTGTTAAAAGCAGTGCCATTGATGTGTTCGGGAATAAAATGGGGATTGCCAAATATACTTCCACGCACGCGCATATCTGGATCACTCGAGAGTTTGACAAGTGTTTCGACTGGAGTATTTGGATTTATTGCCACACTTGCACGCACGGATGTATATTCATCACTCGAGAGTCTGATGAGTGTAGCAACTGGAGTATT
>JANYFS010000025.1 GCA_025359705.1 Deinococcales bacterium
TCGGGGTAAGCCTCGAGGGAGTTCAACCTAAAACGTATTTTCCCCTCGAGTTCTGCCACGGGGCGCTAATCACATACAACAAGAGACAAAAAAATCCCCCTCGAGGGGGATCGGTGGGGCTGGGTTTTTTTGGCTCGAGGGGGTTGAGTTTGATTATTTGGTAGCTGGGGTGGTTGTTGGAGCAGTCCCCGTTGCAGGTGTGGTCGCAGTGGGAGCAACACCTGTAGGCGCTGGGGCAACTGACTTGGGCGCAGCAGTAGCAACACGCTTGGCCTGTGCATCCATCACGTCCTTGAGTTTGTTGTCCACTTTGTAATCTTTCAACACACTTTTAAAGTAGGCATCCAAGGCTTTTTGACGCTCTTGGGTATCGGCTTGGGCTTTGACCGTATCACGAACTTCTTCGTAGGTTTGGGTTTTGGGCTGAACCAGCTCGAGGGCGTAAGTCACGGTGTAGCGCACCACTTCGGCAGCTTTGGCATCCACCACCGTTTTGATCTCCACCACCTCACTGAGGCTGCCCGCACCAGCGGTTTGCAATTTGCCACCAAACACCGAAGCAATCACTTGCGGCGCAGTTTTGCCACTTTGGTCGGTATCGGTCATTTTACCAAGTTCGTTGGCAGTTCCACCCGCATTGATCACCGCTTGGGTAAAGTCGCTCGAGGGTTTCAGCGTAAAGGCTTTGCGGAAGGCTTCGGCTTCGGCTTTGGTTGCGAAGCTACCCTCGAACAAGGTAGCCGAGCCAGGAGCCTTATAGTTGGCTTGGGTTTTTTGATAAAGTGCCTTGATTGCATCTTCGGAAAGTTTAAAGTCTCGAGTATGATACAAGCCCACCTGATTGATCACTTCGGTGGATGGCCCCGAGACTGGCAATTTTTCTTTGGCAGCAATGACCGTTGCCAATTTTTCACGAATTAAACCATCCAAAATCGTGGGCTTAAAGGTGTTCAGAATACTGGGGTCGGCTTGGCCCGACTGCAAGAGCTGTTGGATCTGTTGATTACTATACAAGCGTTTGACCAGATCAAAATAATAAACAGGTTGGCCTTCTACCGTAGCAATCACTGGGTTATTAAAAACCCACTTTGCATCAGTAGACTCGAGCTTGGCACCAAACAACAGATTGTTTTGCCACTGCTCGAGCGCCCCATTTTCTTTCGAGGTCTTCACTTGCTTCAAAATCTCAGCCTTGGCTTCATCGAAGGTTTTGGGAACAGGAGCCAATTTTTTCTCGACCTTGACTACATAAAAATCTTTACCATCCACCAAAACATCGCTCACTTGACCCGCTTTGAGTGCCAAAACAGGTGTAGAAACCGCAGCAGGGAACGATAAAGCTCCTGCGCCCTTGTCCCCGCCCACCAAGCCACCGTTGGCTGCACCATTGGCAGTGGCAGTCTTGGCAAAGTCTGTTCCTGCTTTAATGGCTTTGAGGGCCGCGTCCGCTTTGGAACGGTCTGCAAATTTAATTTGGCGGGCCACCACTTTGGCTTCGCTGCTGAACTTTTCGGGAAATAGGTCAAAAATTAGTTTGGCTTCGGCATCGCTTGCTACTATCCCAGCAACCACTTCTTTTTGCCGTTTTTGAGCCGCCAAGGAAATTTTGACTTGCTTGCGAAAGGAGATATCGGTGTACCCCCTCGCGGCTAAGGCATCGGTCCACTTTTGGGTATCCTCGAGCTGATTGTCTTTGCGAATTTTAGTGACCTGATCGTTGACATCTTTATCGGCAATTTCAATCTTGGCAGTGTCCACCGAAACTGCTTTTTGTTGCACCAAGACACCAACCAGCAAGGTTTTAAGGTCATCCCCCAGCACCGAGGGAACATCAACCTGAGCAAAGATGGGGCTGCCTTTTTTCAGACGATCAATTTCGTCTTGACTGACCCCTTGACCATTGACTTTAAACAGCGAGGCGGCTTGATCGGCGCTTTGACCCTTGGAGGTGAGCATAGGAATAAAAGCCGCGACAATGCCCCCAGTCATGGCAAAAGCCACCAATCCGAGAAGAATGCGAATACCGATAGGTTTAGGTTGTGATTCGAGAGACACTTGACTTCCTCCTAGATCTCGTGCTAAGTTCTCTTTCGCACGGATCATTTTTGAACATTTTTGATCTCGGTTAATCTGGATTGATCTGGTGTGTGCTTAACTGCTTAACTTCATCGTTATGCACCCGTAGCTCAGTTGGATAGAGCGTTGGCCTCCGAAGCCAAAGGTCACAGGTTCAAGTCCCGTCGGGTGCACCACAACACAACCGAAACCGCCCTTACAGAGTTCGCTCGGGGCGGTTTTTTTATTGCGCTTAGGACATGTGTACATGTCGCGTCGAGGTTGTAAATAAGACCGCTGCATAACCAACACAGTTGCAGATTCTAGCATGGTTGGGTGAACTGTGGTTAAAACAAGACTCGAGCGGGCAATACTGAGCAAATCCAAAAGAGCAAATCTCGAGTCACCTGATCCAAAAAATGACTTCATATGCACCTGCCCAAACCCCATTACACAAAAACAATGGTCTTGTTGCCGTGTACCAAAACTCGCTCCTCAAGGTGCCATTTTACCGCCCTCGAGAGGACTTGGCGCTCGATATCGCGGCCCAGACGCACCAGATCTGCCACATCTTGGCGGTGGGAAACCCGCACAATATCTTGCTCGAGGATGGGGCCTTCGTCCAGGTCGTCGGTGACATAGTGGGCGGTGGCCCCGATTAGTTTGACCCCGCGCTTGTAGGCCGAGTGATAGGGCTTGGCTCCCACAAAAGCGGGCAAAAAAGAATGGTGAATATTGATGATCTTGTGCTGCCACCTCGAGACCAGTCCGCTCGAGAGGATTTGCATATAGCGGGCCAGCACCGCAAAATCCACCTGATGTCTGAGTAGCAACTGGTGAATGTATTCCTCTTGCTCGAGCTTGTTTTCTTTGGTGATATTTAGGTGTACAAAGGGAATCCCAAAAAAATCGGCATCTTTTTGCAGATCGCTGTGGTTGCTGATGATCAGTGGAATATCCACCTCGAGTTCGCCACTACGTTGCCGCCACAGCAAATCGATCATGCAGTGGTCGTATTTGGAAACCAAAATCGCCATGCGTTTGCGTTCGCCAAAGCTCATATGCCACTCCATCTCGAAACGCCTTGCCACTTCGTTAAAGGCTCCACGCAAGATCTCGGGGGCTAGGGCGGCGGTAAACTCGATCCGCATAAAAAATTCGCCCCCTTGCACATCGCTCGAGTGCTGGTCGGCATGGACAATATTGCAATTGAGTTGAGTAAGAAAACTGGCTACCGCAGCCACAATTCCAAAGGTGTCGGGGCATTTGATGATCAAACGGGCGGGGGTTGGAGACATAAAGCACAGGGTAGCAGATCGCTTACTTCTCGAGGGTAAGAGCGTATAAGCTTAAGAGAAAGAGTGTTTCGCTCGAGTTTTTCACGTTTTTACGAAGAACGAATCACCAAACGGACAATGGACAACAAAAAAATCCCCCTCGAGCGAAATTTTTGCCACAATCACTCTGCCCTCGAGTTGGGGCGTGGTTCATGACAATCGGGTAAGGCATTCATAGGGAACGCTTTTCACTTTACGCAAACCGTCGGGTAAACCCGACAAAAGTTTGAACGGAAGTGTTTGCGGCACTTCCGTTCATTTCTATTGTTCTGAAGGGAGTCAGCCCTATGAAAAAGTTTACAAAAAAACCGAGTAAGAAACAAGTTGAAGCGCTACTCAAGCGCCTGAAAGTCTGGACGATTGTGCTGGGATTTCTGCTTGCAGTGGTGAAGTTGCTGCAAACCTTGCTCCCGATTTTGGGAGGTCTTTTCGGAATTTAACCTAAGCCGCCAAACCTGAACGTCTGAACTTTCCTCTCGAGGGCACTATCTTGGAGCAAAAACGGCACTTCTTGCGCCAGCTCCGCCCCCAGCAATGGGGGATTTTTTATCCCTGTCGAGTGCAAAAAGATGTGCAAAGTGGTTGGCAAAAACCTCGAGAAATGGTTCTTTCCCGCAGTCCAATTTGGGGCTAGGCTAGGCTCATGAATCTCCAGATCAAAACCGCCACCCTCGAGCTGCTCGAGGATATTGTGCCGCTGTTCGA
The DNA here is from genome assembly GCA_025359705.1 of Deinococcales bacterium. Classification (GTDB taxonomy): domain Bacteria; phylum Deinococcota; class Deinococci; order Deinococcales; family Deinococcaceae; genus JACMOA01. Next base: position 4,098 of record JANYFS010000025.1, read on the forward strand.
TGCCTACCGTGTGTTTTACCAACAAGAAAGCGATCTGGAACGCGCTCGAGGGTTCATTCGGGAGCGGCTGTACCTGCGGGAAAGCGTGATTTTTTTGGCCTATCTGGACGGTGTGGCGGTGGGTTTTACCCAACTGTTCCCCACCTTCTCGAGTACCACCACCCAGCGTTTGTGGACTCTGAACGACCTATATGTGAGCGAAAATATGCGCGGATACCGCATTGGACAACGCTTGCTCGAGGTTGCTGCCGAATTTGCCAAAACCCACGGAGCCAAAGGTTTGGAATTGGCAACCGCTGTAACCAACATCAGTGGGCAAAAACTCTATGAACGCGCAGGATTTAAACGGGATACCGATTTTTATTGCTACTTTTTGGAGGTCTGATGTACCGCCCAAGCTATTCGATTATTCAGGACGAAGCAGTGTGCTGGCAGTTGATGCGCGAATTCAATTTTGCTCTGCTGATCAC